>NZ_JAUBRC010000075.1:0-27513 GCF_036701635.1 Microcoleus sp. N9_B4
GTTCCAGCAGCCAAACGTAACCTCCGGGGTATTTCCCGGCCTCGGTGATGCTGTCGCCCACTATCACAATTTTGCGCTTGCCTGCGAGCACGTTCTGGATTTCTGGTGGCGGCGTTGCTTGGGATACGGATTCTTTAAACACTGGAATTAAGGAGTGAGGAAGGTTGAAGGCGATAATACCAGCAATTACGGCGATGGGAAGTCTAATTAAAACTTGCCTCAGCCGGGGTTTGGGACGGGGCGAGCGCGCATTGGGAGACATAAGGAAGAAGGAAGAATGAAAAAGAGCCTATTTGATGCGTGTCTTTACCTTAATCGTATATTGTAGCCTGAGTCTGCTGAGAGGGAGCCATCAATTTTGCTATAGTTGCAAACAATCCTGGACTTCAGCGTGAGACGTTCGGCGAGATCAGTCGAGTTGTTATCAGTCGAACGCTGAGAAATGACCCTTATTGCAGGTTTGAGCGTTTAGTATTGCAGGTCGCTACATATCCCTGCTAGTTGGTTTAAAATTTTGCACAAAATTCATCCACCGCTGAACCTTAGAACCGGTGATGTCTAAAATCGGAATAGAATAGACATCTGATTCAGGAGGGCCCCCCTCGGTATCTTTGGCAATGCTTGTGCGTTCTGGCTTACCTAAGCCGTAGGTTGAAGCCATTTCGCTAGCTAAACGACAGGGAATTTTAAAGTTTCCCATGCGAATACTTCCATTACCTGCTGAATAAACCCATTCATAACCGGAAACGCCTCTAAACTGCTGGCACAAAAAATGGGAAGTTTCAAACATTTTGGCAAGATGAACATCGTAGAGACGAAGCTTGCCACCGTAAGCCGGTTGAGTTGTATCTCGATTGGGTGCAGTAAGTTGCATGAGGACAAAGCCTCCCCTAGCTTCTGTTCCACCATACCGAATGCTCAGCGGCACCTGGGTGCTATCTTGAGCCAGGATGATGTTAACCTTTTGAGTAAATTTAACGCTGTCAGCCTCACCACTAGGTTCGCTACCCAAGTAAGTAGGAGCAGAAAAAGCTAGGTTTGCAGGCAGTAATATAATCGCACAGGTAATTAGTTTTGCCAAATTGTGACGCTCTGCTTTTTTGGCGATCGCGTATGTTTTACTTAGCACAGTGCGATAAGATGACCATCCAGTAGCACAACCATATTATAATTACCCTCCTCAATAAATTTCGTTTTTGCGATCGCATTTATCGCGCGATCGCTAACAAAGCGCAATGGTAAGCGAAGCCGATGCCGCCAGCGACGCAGCCGTCCGAACATGATTCCAGAACGTCCATTCGGTAAGGTATCTAGCCCATAGGCTCGCACCGTCAGTGCTGCTTGGCTCGACAGTCGCCAGCGCATCATTTAGCGGCACATTGAACGCGATCGTCACTCCTACAGTACCGACAAGATAGAGCAGGCTGCCAAGGAGTAAGTAAGAGGCACCGGGTTGATGCCACTTTAACAGCGAGGAGATAGCCAGAAAGATGCAAGCCGCAGCCGTTCCGAATAGCGCCGTCATAAATAACGGATTAATCGCCGTTATATTGATGGCTTGCATGGCGGCAATACCCTGTGCTGGTTGGAGTCGGGCAAGGGCTTTCATCACAAACGTCGAGAAGGCGAAGAAGACTCCAGCCATCAGCCCGCAGCCTAGTGCCGAGCAAAGCTTCAATGTCAAAAGCGAGTCGTCAACCATTGCCCTAAAACCTCCTGCGAATTACTGTCTAATGCCTTGTTAGTGCATTCTGTCCTTGCATTTTTAACCTTGATATTGAGCCGACAAACTTGACGTAAAGTGGACAGGGTACAAAGCAGGCCGCAAATAAAAGTTAAGTTCTCAACCACTACCATGCTCTTATTAAGAGCTAAAGGCAATCTACCAGAGACTTAAGGAATAAATCACTTACAAAAAACTGTGGCTGATTTTGATTGTCAATGCTATACTACTTCGTACTAGCTAACAGCTTAGGAATTCCAGCGCTCCCTGCTTGACCAAAAACAAGTGTTCCTCTTCAAATTTAGCACTGATTGACTCCGACATTAATCATTACTAAATCTGGCTTTTGGTCGATCGCATCTTTCTGGAAGCGCGCTTGCATATCAGTCGCCTTGTTACCGGAGATTCCGGCGTTGACGATTTCGATTTTGCGATCGGGATAAAGGGCATTCAGATAGCGTTGTAGCAGCCAAACGTAACCTCCGGGGTATTTCCCGGCCTCGGTGATGCTGTCGCCCACTATCACAATTTTGCGCTTGCCTGCGAGCACGTTCTGGATTTCTGGTGGCGGCGTTGCTTGGGATACGGATTCTTTAAACACTGGAATTAAGGAGTGAGGAAGGTTGAAGGCGATAATACCAGCAATTACGGCGATGGGAAGTCTAATTAAAACTTGCCTCAGCCGGGGTTTGGGACGGGGCGATCCCGCATTGGGAGACATTACGCAGATTCCTAGTAAAAGTCTAACTATTTATGTCTGCAATAATATTATCCATTTCAGGGGTTTTTGTCACTTATTTCAATAACTCAGTCCTGGACTAACAAAAACCTGGTTTGGACGCAACATCCGAAGTTATAAGCCTTAAGGCAGAAACCTAGTTGTTGACCCTGGATGCGTAAGTTGTACAGGTGAAATTACCGAGGTTTTTGTCGCCCTCATCTCTCGGTGTAATTGCCATCACAAAAAAGCTCGCCAAATATCACATGATTTCTGCTACTTACAGCACAACTTTAGAAGGGGATCGCGGTTTATAATATTGATAAGTTCAGAAAAAAAGTTTTCAAGCGAGGTTAAAGCAATGGTAGCAAATTCAAATTTTTTATATCCTCAAAATCGTTATTACGGTGAAGTAAAGCCAGAGAATTTAGTATTTAATGCGAATTTACAAGAGTTTTCTCAGCGAGTGGGTTACATCAGTTCCTTGACATCTAACGGTAAAATCTCTGTGGAACAGGCATTTACTCAGATCCAAACACTGTGGGAACAGGTGGAAAAGTCAAAAAAGCAGTTGGGAATCGGCGAAAATCCATTTTCTGCTTGAATAATTAGCGATTGGCTTGGAAGTTGAGTTACACGCCATTGATGCCGATCGATTAATCGAGAGCTTAAGATCAAAAAGTAGCTAGTGGCGATCGACCTTTTTGCCTATGAGTTCCGATTTAGTACCCCTCCTTCCCAAAGTATCCGTCGGCCGCCGCGCCGCGGCCCTCTGCATCGACGGAATCGCAGTTTGGCTGCCCAGTTTGCTTCTGGGCAATAATGCGATCGTCCAAACCATATTTTTTGTCCTACTGTGGCTGATCATGCGCGTAGCCATCGTCAGGAAAAACCAAGGTCAAAGTCTCGGGCGCTGGGCTTTGGACATGAAAATTGTCGATCCCAGATTCCAACGGACTCCCGGAGTGCAAAAACTGTGCAAGCGCGAGGCATTGCTGGGCTTTTGCGCTGCCTTAGCCTTCGCAGGTATAGGTGGACTCACATCTACCAACGCCGCCGTCTTGCTGCTGATGCTGCCCCTGGCGATCGACTGTAGCGTTGCCCTCACCTCCGCCGAAAGATTTCCCCAAGCTTTCCACGATCGCATCGGCGGGACGATCGTCGTCGGAACCCGCCGTGGCTACTCCCTCGACATCAAAGTTAGAAGATTGCTTGACCAAGTGCAGAGCAATGTGAGAAGATAATAAATTGTGTTTAAATTAGTCGAAATTTATTTAGAATTATGGCTAAAGGCGTCCGCATCATAATTACTCTAGAGTGTACTGAGTGCCGTACAAACGTAAGCAAACGCTCAAAAGGCGTGTCTCGGTACACCACCACCAAGAACCGTCGCAACACGACGGCGCGGCTGGAACTCAAAAAGTTCTGCCCCCACTGCAACAGTCACACTGCCCACAAAGAGATCAAGTAGTGATTAGTCATTAGTCAGTTGTCAGTAGTCAGTTGTTATTGGTCAACAGTCAACAGTCAACAGACAACAGACAACAGACAACAGACAACAGACAACAGTCAACAGTCAACAGTCAACAGTCAACAAACAACAAACCATGACTTACTTTCGCCGGCGCGTTTCGCCCATCAAACCAGGAGACCCGATCGACTACAAAGATGTCGATTTGCTCAAAAAATACGTCACAGAACGCGGTAAGATTTTGCCCCGCCGGATTACCG
Source organism: Microcoleus sp. N9_B4 (assembly GCF_036701635.1). Taxonomy (NCBI): domain Bacteria; kingdom Bacillati; phylum Cyanobacteriota; class Cyanophyceae; order Oscillatoriales; family Microcoleaceae; genus Microcoleus; species Microcoleus sp. N9_B4. The sequence goes on from NZ_JAUBRC010000075.1 coordinate 4,173, forward strand.
GTTTGACGGCAAAACAGCAGCGAGACCTGACCAGAAGCATCAAAAGAGCAAGAATTGTAGCTTTGATGCCCTTCGTAAACCAAGAAGGTTAACAGGATTTGGGATTTTGGGTTTTAGATTTTGGACTGGGAATAAGACTTGCGCGAAAAGAACGTCTTTCTGTCATTAATAGTGCAGCAAGAATACAGCGAAATAATCGCGAAATAGGGTTAAGAGTCGCAGCAGCGCAAGTCTTAATCACAAGTCAAAAGTTAAAAAAAAAAGCAAGAATAAAAAACAACTTTTTAGATTTTAACTTTCACAATTGACCAGAAAAATTGCCAATATCCAAAATCTAAAATCGCAAGCTCGAAACTCGATAAGTGGCTACTGTAAAAATCCAAAATCTCAAATATAAAGCTGGCAAGTGGAGAAGGGAACGTTAGTAGAATTTAGAGTGCACGGCGACCGCCGTCTGGCAGTTGCCGATCGCCCCGACGGCAAGAAAAACTGGGTCGTGGTAGACGAAAACGGTCAACCGCACAGCATACCGCCCAAACAAATCAGCTACGAAGTAGTCGGAGAAACTTACAAACCCTCCGACATTCCCAAATTTCTCAAAGAAGTAGAAGCATACTCAGATCCGTCGAGTTTGGAAGTCGCTTGGGAACTTTTAGTCGGTGACGGAGAAACAGCAGATCCCGAATCCCTGGCAATGCTGTTATTTTCTGAGAGTAGTGCGGCCCAGTGTTACGCGGCCTACTGTTTGCTATCAACAGACAAACTGTATTTCAAACAAAAGGGCGATCGCTACGAACCGCGATCTGCCGCCCAAGTAGCCGAAATCAAACACCAGCAAGAAGTAGAACAGCAGCGACACCAAGAATCCCAAGGATTTTGGGATCGAGTCAAACAGCGGCTGGCAGGGGAAAATGTAGATTGGGAAAATAGCGATCGAACTCGCCTCGACGCCCTAGAACGCTTTGCCCTCCTCGGAGAAGAAGCAACGCACCGCACCCCAGCCTTAGAAACTTTAGCCAGCTTACAACGATCCGAAAACCCCGAAGCAGCATTTGGCCTCCTAGTCGATCTCGGCCTCTGGAGTACCCACGAAAACCTGTTTTTGCGGCGAAGCCAAATTCCCCTACAATTCTCCGCAAAGGTATTAGAAGTGGCCCAACGCTGCCTAGAAAATCCCCCCACCGACTCCGACACAAATCGTCTCGATTTAACTCACCTCAAGGTTTACACGATCGACGACGAAAGCACCACCGAAATCGACGACGGCCTCAGCTTAGAATTTCTCGAAAACGGCCAGCAGCGGATCTGGATACACATCGCCGATCCCACCCGCCTGCTTTCCCCCGGAGACGAACTCGACCTCGAAGCCAGAAAGCGCACCACTACTGTTTATCTGCCCACGGGAATGATCCCCATGTTTCCCCCAGCTTTGGCAACCGGGCCAATGAGTTTAATTCAAGGCAAAGAGTGCAGCGCCCTCAGCTTCAGCGTCACCTTAGACGAAATCGGCGCGGCTCAAGATTACAGCATCCACATCAGCACCATAAAACCCACCTACCGCTTGACCTACGATGACGTAGACGAAATGCTGGAGTTGGGAATCGAAGCAGAACCGGAAATAGCAGCGATCGCCTCTGCTGCAAAACTGCGCCAAAAATGGCGGGAAGCCCAAGGCGCAATCAGCATTTTCATGCCAGAATCCGTCATCAAAGTCAACGGCGACGACATCAAAATCCACGTCATCGACGACTCCACAGCCCGGATGCTAGTAGCCGAAATGATGATTTTAGCCGGCGAACTAGCCGCCCGCTACGGTCAAGTTCACAGCCTGCCCATACCCTACCGCTATCAGCCACAGCCCGAACTCCCTCCCGATGAAGAACTGCTGGCCGTACCTGCTGGCCCCGCCCGCGCTTGCGCCGTGCGCCGCTGTATGCCCCGCAGCGAAATGGGCCTCACCCCCGGACGCCACGCCGGCTTGGGTTTGGAATTATACACCCAAGTTACTTCTCCCATCCGTCGCTATACCGACTTGCTGACTCACTTCCAAATCAAAGCCCACCTGCGGGGCGAACCCCTGCCTTTTGCTGCCGAAGAAATACAGGACATTGTGATGTGTCTCGGCACCGCAGTTAAAGAAGCATCTACCGTCGAACGCCAAACTAACCGCTATTGGGGATTGGAATATTTGCGCCGCAACCCAGACGAAGTTTGGGAAGCTTTAATGCTGCGCTGGCTGAGGGAAGACAGCAATCTCGGATTGATTTTATTGGAAGATTTGGGTTTAGAATTGGCAATGCGATTTGGTCGATCGGTCGCAATAGGCGATCGGCTAGAAGTCAAAGTCACCCACTGCGATCCGCGATCGGATGTTATTAACTTCCAAGAAATGATATTTGAAGCCGCACAATAGGATTTTAGATTTTAGATTTTAGATTTTAGATTTTGGATTGCAAAAATCTGCGTTGAAGGCTGAAACTGAGGATAAATCTCGTTTTTAGTCCAATACGGTTCAGTTAGTGCTAAAAAAAACGATCGTGCGTAGTGCGTAGGTTGGGTTGAGGAACGAAACCCAACATTTTCGCTAAAATTTTCTTAACTGAACCGTATTGGTTTTTAGTCGAGTTTCTGACCCCCTCCCATCCCCCCTTGTCAAGGGCACGGGGGTAAAAAAAATGATGGTTTCATATCGAGTCCTGTAAAATAATCGTAATTCTTGTATGGCCGGGTTCACCCCCAAGTTGTAATATAAGCCAGAAATACCGTAAACCGGCCCCGACCAAAATATTGGGGTCGATCGACTCGACATGATATTCAATCCCAGACGGGTAATACTTTTGACATTAAATTGACACGGTTTGCTATCTCCTCTCATCCTCCGTGTCCTCTGTGTCCTCTGCGGTTAATAAAAAAACTTCAGCATCATAAAAATTGGAAGTTTTTACCCTAACCTAGTAATCTAAAATCTAAAATTTAAAATTTAAAATAGCAAAATGCCCAATTCAATTAGCCAAGTTCAGCCGCCGCTGGAATTCATCCCCCCAGCCTACAACCCGCTAATGATGCAAGGTTGTAAGCAAATACTCCCCTGGTGGCTGCGATTTCGGACCAGTATCAGCCACGTTCAAGCCGAAAACGTCGAAACCCTCGCAGAACTATTCCACCAATTTCAAGATCAGAAAGTTCGCTTCTTGCTAGCCTTCCGCCACCCCAACTCAGACGATCCCTACTGTTTGGGACAACTAATTTGGAAACTCGTTCCCCAGGCGGCGCGGGCCAAAGGCATTCCCCTGCAATTCCCGGTACATTCCCACTTTATCTACGATCGCGGCATTCCCCTGTGGGCCGGTGCGGGAGTCGGCTGGTTGTATTCCCAACTCGGTGGCACTCCGATTGTTCGCGGTAAAATCGATCGCGCTGGATTGCGATCGGCCCGCAATTTATTTGCCAACAGCCAATTCCCGATTGCCGCCGCCCCAGAAGGCGCTACCAACGGTCACAATGAAATAGTTAGCCCCCTCGAACCGGGAATTGCTCAAATGGGTTTCTGGTGCGTTGAAGATTTGCTGAAAGCCGGACGCACTGAAAAAGTTTTAATTGTGCCGATCGGCATTCAATACCGCTATATCAATCCACCTTGGCAACCCCTAGAAAAACTTTTAACTCAATTAGAAATTGATTGCGGACTGCCACCCTTAGAGCGCACCGACATCGAAAATTTAAAGACTGCCAATCCTGATTCCGAAAACCCAAATCACCAATTCCAATATCTGCGCCTGATTCGACTGGGCAGCCATTTGCTAACAGTGATGGAAGAGTTTTACAGCCGTTTTTATCATAAAAATTTACCGCCAAAACTATCCACTTTACCATCATCAATTACCGAAAAAACGACAACTAATTTTGACAATGAAGTAATGATAGCTCGACTGAAAGCACTGTTAGACGTGGGTTTGGAAGTAGCAGAAGAATATTTTAACTTAAAGCCCAAAGGCAGTTTAATAGACCGCTGCCGTCGTCTGGAACAAGCAGGCTGGGAGTATATTTATCGTGAAGATATCAAAGATATTGCAGCACTTTCTCCCTTAGAAAGAGGATTAGCCGATCGCCTCGCTGAAGAAGCAAGTCTTCGGATGTGGCACATGAGACTTGTAGAAAGTTTCGTGTCCGTCACGGGCAGGTACGTCGCAGAACAACTGACAGCAGAACGTTTGGCAGAAACAACTTTACTGCTGTGGGACGTACTGGCTCGCATCAAAGGGGGAAATCCTTTCGGCAGACCGAAGTTGGGCAAACAGCAGGTACAAATGACCGTGGGCGAACCCATATCAGTGAGCGATCGTTGGGATCGATATCAAACCAGCCGTAGGTTAGCAGTTGCCGAACTCACTCAAGACTTGCAATCAGCTTTAGAAGCAATGATTAAATCTTAATTACTCAGATAACGAAGAGCTTCAAGGGAAGAATGAATATATATAGCCATCCTAAATCATTTGTGAATTTCTTACTCCCTCCCCTTGATAAGGGGAGGGTTGGGGTGGGGTCAAAAATTTACGACTCCTGCAAGGATTGCTATATTTTCTTGACTACTTTTTTTGTGGTGAATTATAAACAGATTGTTATAGACTTTTGGAATAGGTCTAATGAACCGCAAACTCTCGCTCGACAATGAACCAATAAAAATTACCGATGACTAACAAACCTATCGATTTGTCTACTAACTCAATTAAAGTAAAACTGCTGAATAATTTAGCGCAGGAATTGCTCACACCGCTCACTTCTGTCCTCGGCATGGCAAGCGTATTGAAACAAGAAATTTATGGCCCCTTAACGAGCAAGCAAAAAGAATATATTGACGTGATCCAAGACAGCAGCCGCTCTTTGCGATCGCTAGTTGAAGAAATTTTGGAACTGGCAGAACTAGATGATTCCGCTTTCACCTTGAAGCGAACCGCAGTCGATATAGAAACTCTGTGCCAGCAGGTTGTGACAATTCTGTCGTCGGTGGCAAGTAGACGAGAGCAAGAAATTAATTTGTCGATGGGGCCCGGATCGCGCATCTGGTTGGTAGATAAAGATAAGGTTCAGCAAATGCTGCACCACTTAATTTTTAGCATTATTCAATCTGCTGGGGCAGGCAGCGTGATTCGAGTCCACGTTTCTCGGAAAGAAGACGGTATCAACATCGGAGTTTGGGTTTTTCATCCTTGGTTAGGGGAAAGTTTGCCCCATGCTAAACTCTACACCGACTACTTGTTGAATGCCGGATCTGGTAGCGGTTCGCCATCGAACTCCGAAACCGACTCCCTCGGACTCGAAGCGCAACTCCCGACACAGGGTTCGCAGCGCTTAACGCTGGCGTTTTCTGAGTTGGCGGCTTTGGTGGCCCAGAATGCAGAGGATAGCGCACCTGTTTTAGCTGGTTACGGGGCGCGGGAACGCTTGGGGCTGCTGCTTTGCTGCCAATTGGTGGAAATTCAAGGCGGTCAACTCTCGATTCAAGGAACCCCGGAATCTGGATATCGCTACGTGCTCTGGTTGCCCTGCACAAATGCTACGGAATTGTTGGAAGGATGAAGTTAGTTGACTGTTGACTGTTGACTGTTGACTGTTGACTGTTGTTGTGAGTTGTTAGTTGTTAAGGGATGAAGTTAGTTGACTGTTGACTGTTTTTATTAGTTGTTAGTTGTTAGTTGTTAGTTGTTAGTTGTTAGATAATAAAATAACTAATAACCAATTTCCAATAACTCATAACCACTGCCAAATTTCCACTAATAACTAATAACCAATTCCCAATAACCAATAACCGATGCTCAATGCCCGATGCCCAATGCCCCATTACAAAGTACAAATCTAAAATAGCAATGAATTCAGTTTGGCAACAGTTAACTCTGGCAAATTTGCCGCTATCTCAGTGGCAAAGTAGAAGTTATTTATTCAATTTGGCGATCGGCTCTTTACGCAGTTGGCGACAAAGTAGCTGGCTGATGCAGTGGGCCGAACCCTTGGGTTTTGTTTTGCTGGCCTTGACTTTCGGTTTTGCGCCGTTTGTAAACAATGCCTTGGTGGGGGTGTTGATGGCGGCTAGCGCTGCATTTTGGGTGCTGCTAACTGTTTCGGACGATCGCGAGATCCCCTTCACGCCGATTCACTTGCTGGTACTGCTGTACTGGGGCATTGCCACCGTCGCAACCGCCATGTCGCCGGTCAAAGTCGCCGCTGCTACTGGTTGGAGCAAGCTAACGCTGTATTTGCTGTTTTTTGCGCTGATGGCTCGGATCTTGCGATCGCCCCGTTGGCGATCGTGGTTAATTGCCGTATTTTTGAACGTCTCTTTAATTGTCAGTTTCTACGGCGTGCGGCAGTGGATTGACAAAGTGCCGCCATTAGCTACTTGGAACGATCCGACTTCTACTCAAGCCAATGTCACGCGAGTTTACAGTTTTCTGGGAAATCCTAACTTGCTTGGTTCCTATTTACTGCCAGCCATTGCATTGAGCGCCGCCGCACTTTTTGTGTGGAAAGGATGGGGAACAAAAATTTTAGCATTGACGATGCTGGTGGTGAATTGCGCGTGTTTGCGCTACACGGACAGCCGGGGTGCTTGGATCGGTTTTGTGGCTCTACTGGTGGTATTTTTAGTGCTGCTGTGGTACTGGTACAGCCCTTTGATGCCTCGGTTCTGGCGAACTTGGGCGCTGCCGTTAGGGTTAGGAGGTTTGGCGGGATCCTTAATTTTGGGAGTGGCTTTAGTGGAGCCTCTGCGCGATCGAGTTTCGAGTATGTTTATCGGCCGAGGTGACAGCAGCAACAATTTTCGGATTAATGTTTGGACGGCGGTGATTGACATGATTCGCGATCGGCCAATTCTCGGAATTGGGCCGGGAAACACTGCTTTTAATAAAGTTTATCCGCTTTATATGAGGCCGAAATTCACTGCTTTGAGCGCTTATTCTGTGCTGCTAGAAATTGCGGTGGAAACTGGTTTTATCGGTTTAATGTGTTTCCTTTGGCTGATGACTGTCACCGTCAATCAAGGTTTGTTGCAGATCAAAAATCTGCGGGATGCACAATTTAACATCTCTAATTTAGAGGAAGAATCCCGAAATCCCAAATCTCAAATCCCAAATCTCAAATCGAATCAGGGGTTTTGGTTGATTGGGGCGATCGCAACTTTAGCCGGCATGATGGCCCACGGTTTTGTGGATACCGTTTGGTACCGACCAGAAGTTAATATGCTGTGGTGGTTGATGGTGGCGATTATTGCTAGTTTTTACAGCAACTCGCACCATCAGGAAGATTCAGCTTTGACGGAGGGCGAGTAGATAGAAGTGCTGGCGGGGCTTTCTCCCCGCCCGGTGCGGATGCGAGCAAGAGGGTGTTGCTCCTGACACCATTCGCTTTCGTAGCGCTTGAAACCCTTGACCAGCAACGATTCCAGCCCTGATTCCCCAAATACCGTTCCTCCCAGCCCTACGAATACTCAGTTAGCCACGGCAGTACAGTCACTACTGCTTTGGCAAACTGGAATTTCAATCCAGAATTCAGCCCCTCGACCGGGTTCAGAAGAGCATTGGAGGGAGCCACCATGTTTAGCAACTACAATTTGATAGCTAATTGACAGTCCTAATCCAGTCCCTTGACCAATAGGTTTTGTGGTGAAGAAGGGGTCAAACAACTGTTGTCTAACCTGTTGCGTCATCCCAGAACCGTTGTCTTGAATTTGAATCACCACTCTTTTAGAATGACTAGGCTGAGTATTGTTAGTCAATAACTTAGTCCGAATTGTGATGGAACTGGGATTATTGAGTGCGTCTTTCGCAGAACGCTGAGCGTTGTAGTTATCTAAAGCATCAAGTGCGTTTGCCAGAATATTCATAAATACCTGGTTCAACTGGCCTGCATAGCACTCTACCCTTGGTAAATCGCCGTATTCTTTGATAACTTCAATGGCAGGACAATCGGGTTTTGCTTTCAGCCGATTTTGCAAAATCATGAGTGTGCTGTCAATTCCCTCATGGATGTCAACAGGCTTCATTTCTGCTTCATCCAGTCGCGAGAAGTTTCGCAGGGATAGGACAATTTGACGAATGCGCTCGGCCCCTACTTTCATTGAACTCAGTATCTTGGGCAAGTCTTCAATCAGGAAGTCCAAGTCGATTTCTGTAATCTTCTCCTCAATTTGGCGGTTGGTCGCTGGATAGGTCTGTTGATAAAGCTCCACTAAGTCCAGTAAATGCCCCGTATACTCAGCAGTGTGGATCAGATTGCCGTAGATGAAGTTGACTGGATTGTTGATTTCATGAGCCACTCCAGCCACCAGTTGCCCCAACCCTGACATTTTCTCAGTTTGAATTAATTGGGTTTGCGTGCGTTGCAGTTGCTCTAGGGTGGTAGAGAGATGTTGATTTTTCTCGTGCAATTCCTGAGTTCGCTGCTCGACTCGCTTTTCCAGCGTATGGTTTGCTTGCTCCAGTTCCACTTTTGCCACAGCAAGCTTGTTGTATAGCATTGCATTTTGCAGCGAGATCGCTGCCTGCGCCGTGAGCAACCGCAGAACTTCCAGACAGCTACGAGTGAAAGCGCCGATCGTCAAATTATTTTCCAGATACACCATGCCAATCAACTTGCCGCGATTACAGATTGGCATACACAGCAAGCTTTTGGGCTGTTGTTGAATCATGTAGGGATCGGTGGCAAAGGTCGTTTCCAGTCGGGCATCATCCAGCACTAAAGGCTCGGCAGTGCGGGAAACATAGTTAACAACGGAGTGGGGAATGTCGCGGCTCGATCGCAGGGGTCGCGATCGCAAGCCAAACGCCGAATTTTCACAGAGTTGGGAGCGCTGGGTTCCCACTTCTAACGGAGTTTCGAGCTCAACATTGGTCGCGGTTTGGGCCGCAATCACCCAATTTTCCTCATGTCGCAGCAGCAGTACACATTTTTCGGCTCCGGCATTTTCAACCACTACCTGCATCAACGTTGCCAGTAGCTTCTCCAACTCAATTTCTCCGGCCAGCGCATGAGATGCTTTGATCACGGTTGCCAAATCTAGAGCTTCGGAAATGCTGGAACTGCTACGTCCCGCCCCGGTGGTGGTGGAGCGAACGGCCCGGATGGGAGAGCTTGCCTCCTCGCCCTGCACGATCGGAGCCAAGAGTTGGGGATAGTGGTGTTCCAAGTCATCTAGCTTTGCCTTCGCGCCCCAGCGTCCGTAGGCATAATAGGCATTCGTCAGGTAAACCTGAGCGATCGCTTCTTTCCCCCAGTCTAGATAGAATCGAGCTGCAAGTTCGTTGGCAAGGGCTTCTTCTTGCGTGTATTCGTTGGCTTTGGCAGCCGCGATCGCGCGATCGTAGTGATCGAGCGCGATCGCCGTTTGACCCAACACCCGACACCGTTCCGCTGCCACCAACTCAAATTTATGCAGATAATTCATGGGCGCATGACTGGCCCAGGTTTGCATTTTTTGCTGGTTCTCAGTCACTCGTTGCAGCAATTCTGCCTGTTCAAACGGTGTAGCAGTAGGATAGGCAGCTAGCGCAGTGAGCGAATCATAAAAATGAAAGACCGGAATCGTGGCGTATCCGGTGCCTGCTCCTAGATACTGTCTGGCTTGAGTAGCAGTTGCGATCGCCAAAGATAGATCCCCAAACAGATAGCAGAGAATTAGTTTATGAACGTAGAAATAGTGCAGTCCTGTAAATTCATTTGCAGCAATTAGCTGAGGTAATAATTCTTCCTCGTTCAATGCTTGACCAGTCAGAACACAAGCATTCTTAGCCTTGCCTAGTAAGTTAAGAACCACTTGATGATAGATCCGGCAGTAGTTGAGGGTGGTAGTTTGTTGGAAATTCTCCAGGACAAGACTATAAGCCTGCATATCTTCCTCTAGCCGAGGCAGTTCCCGCCCCAGGAAATAGGAATACTGACAAATATCTTTCGCATTGAAGCCGAGGTAGTAGATATTTCCCGTGTCGAGCGCAATTTTATAGCCTTCCAACATCAACTGCACAGCATTCTGGAGATGAGATTTCAGATAGATGATGAAAGCACCCACGACATATAAAACCGTGGGCTTGATGACGTTGATATTCAACTTGGCATTCAACCCTAACGCCAATTTGCCCACCCGATCGGCCACTTCAATGTCTTGCAAAATCCCGTTTAGAAGAATTCCGTAGCAGGCATAGCAGAACGCAGAAAAGGGCGCATTACCATACTGAATCGAGGCTTTCACCTGCGACAAAATGAGCAACGGAAACAGATTTGGGGCGGCAATATAAACAGCGGGAGCCACACTGGCCACAATTTGAACAACCGCCAGTTTGTCTGCCGCCGTCATCATCGGCAAATCGACCAGTTCTTCTGGATTACGCCCGCCCAGCAGAACAGCCGTTTCTTGGAGGGCTGCCTGAATGTCAGCCGGGGTGGGTTCAAGAGGAAAAACGAGGTCGAACTGTGCCATCGCTTGCCGAGCGATCGCGATCGCAGCCAGCACATTATTTTGGGTTGTATAGGCCTGAATTTTGATGTCGTAAATGCCCACGCGATCGAGCAAAGTCTTGGCTTGCTGCATCACGGCCTCACCCAGTTCCTCCATCTGCTCATAGGCTCCGCAGAGATAAGCCGCTTCAGCCGCTGACTCATGCAGAGACAGGGTTAACGCATACTGACGATGCCAGCAGTCCGATCGCAGCAAGCGGATTCCCCCGGTCAAATACTCCATAGCAGCTTTGTGCGCGGTGGAAGCGAGGGCTTTTCGTCCTGCGATCAGGTTGAGTTGAGCGAGTTGCTCCCGCTCGTCCTGCGATCGAATCAACTCGATACCGATATTCAGGTGATTCACAATCTCAAAAACATTGGCTTCTCGCTCGGCTTCTGGCACATTGCTCAACAGCCGTTGCCCGATTTTGAGATGAGTCGCCTGTTTGTCATCGTCTGGAATCAACGAGTAGGCTGCTTGTTGGACGCGATCGTGAAGAAAGTTGTAGGAGACGATCGGTTTTTCCTGAGCGCTAGGGATGGGTGCATTTTCTGTCACAAGTGTCCAACCATCGGCCGGGAATAATTTGTATCCCTCCCCGTTGGGCAAAATCACTCCTTCTTTGAGGGCTTGCCACAAAGCAGCAGCCGTCTCTTTGGGAGATTGCTCATACACGATCGCCAACGTTTCCAGGTCAAACTGGTTGCCAATACAAGCCGCCAGTTTCAAGACATTTTGGGTTTCCAGCGACAACTTCTGCAATTGCTTGGCCACAAATTCCACCACATCCTCAATCAGGCTCATAGCGCGGATTGGGGCGATGTCATAATGCCAACCGCCCACAGAGGCATCAAATATAATCAGTCCATCGTCATAAAGCGATTTAATAAATTGATTGCTGAAAAAAGGATTCCCCTGGGTCTTTTGATGCACCAACTTTGTCAAGGAAATTGCTTGCTCTGGTGAGGCATTTAGAGTATCGGCAATCAAGTAATTCAGGTGGATAGGGGTCAAGGGAGCTAGAGCAATTTTATTGACCGTGACCGATGCCTGCAGCAATTCTTCGATCATCTGCATTAACGGATGCGCGGGCGAAACTTCGTTATCCCGATACGCACCCACCAGCAGCAAATAGTGGCTTTTTGCTTCGCTCATCAGCAGTTGCATCAGCTTGAGCGAGGCGGAGTCTGCCCATTGCAGGTCATCCAGAAAAACCACCAGGGGATGATCTTGCGTGGTGAAAACCTGGATGAACTTTTGGAACAACAGATTAAAGCGATTTTGGGCTGCACTGCCGGACAGTTCGGACGCAGGAGACTGTTCGCCAATGATTCGTTGGAGTTCTGGAATTACTTCGACGATCACCTGGCTATTCTCGCCCAGTGCACCCAGAATCTTGGTCTTCCATAGATCAATCTGGGCATCGCTCTCGGTCAGCAGTTGCCCCATCAAGTCGCGGAACGCCTGCACCAACGCCGAGAAGGGGATGTTGCGTTGGAATTGATCGAACTTGCCTTTGATGAAGTACCCGTGTTCGCGCACGATCAGCTTGTGCACTTCGTGGACGACGGCAGTTTTGCCCACGCCGGAAAAGCCCGCCACCAGCATCAGTTCGGTGGCACCCTGCTGCACCCGCTCAAAGGCTGCCAGCAGCATGGTCACTTCCGCTTCCCGACCATACAGCTTTTCAGGAATCACGAAGCGATCGCAAGTATCCCGGTGTCCCAGCTTAAACGGCACAATGATGGCCGTTGCGTTCCATTGATGCAAACAGGTTTCCAGGTCGTGCTTCAGTCCCCAGGCGGTCTGATAGCGATCTTCGGCATTCTTCGCCATCAGTTTGCTCACCACCTCCGAGAGGAGCGGCGGCACGGCAGGATTCAGGTTATGGACGGCGGGGGCTTGTTTGGCGATGTGGCAATGTACCAGTTCGAGTGCATCGTCCGATTGAAACGGCAACTGGCCAGTGAGCAATTCGTAGAAGGTGATGCCTAGCGAATAGAAATCGGTGCGGTAGTCAATGCCCCGGTTCATCCGCCCGGTTTGTTCAGGGGATAAATACTCCAGCGTCCCTTCCAGCACTGAAGGACTTGTCAAAAGTTGCGTTTCTCTGGGCAGCAGGGAAGCGATGCTAAAGTCAATCAGCTTAATCTGCTTGGTGGTGGGATGAATCAGAATATTGGCAGGCTTGATATCTTTATGAATAATGCGATGACAGTAGAGATTGTTGAGCGATTGGGCGAGGGCGATCGCAATCTGCAAAAATTCGGTGAGAAACAGTGGCTCGTAGCGAGGAGCCTTATGAAGTGAGGTGTTCACTTCAGATTGCTGGCCCCAAAGCGCTGCATACTCCTTGAGTGAAATTCCTCCGAAGTCCTCCATAATTAGAGCAAGCTGATTTTGATAGGTCTCCAGACTATAGAAACGGACAACATCAGCCATGTTCAAAATTTGGGCGATCGCATATTGGTTCTTGAATTGTGCTAATTCAACCAGGCTGGGATAAGCCGTTTTTAGAAGTTTGATCACAACGGGAGTTTGATCCCACTCTCGCCAGCCCCGGTAAACCACCGTTCTGGAACTGGTGTAAATCGTTTCATGAAATCGATACCCTGGAATTCCAATCAAGCTCTTTAGCATAAATCCTGTTCAAGACAATGGATTCATTCTATCCACTCTCAAGGTTACTTTCACACTACACTCATATTTTTTCAGCATAAACCGATCGAATAGATAGAGCACAAGCCATTTGTAAATATCAACTTAATACTACTAAAAAAAGATGGTAGAACAGAAGCGTTATCCCCTCTACCATCGCTACAACAACTGACTAATGGCAATAAATTAGAAGGCGCTCAATGCTCGCTCTGAAAGAGCCGCCTTGCCAAACTGATTTTCGTAGGAATGAGTTTTAATGTAAACCAAAAATTCATTGACCAGTTCTGCAAAATAGTCAAAGGCGACATCAATCAACTCCATCGCTTGTTGGCGAATCTCCTCTGGGACTTCAATGTCTCTGATGGCTTGCAAAGAGGCTGGAGTATGGAGCGTGTGGGTATTTTCAATGTGATTGTGACACATACCAAAATAGCGGAACTCATGCCCGGTCATGGCTTGCAGTTGCATTGCCACCGGATTGGTTGCCCGGAAAAAAACATTGGCTGTAACTTCAGAAACCTCGATCGCCACCAGCTTTATGATCGGATCGGCTTGGTAGGTGTAGCGTTCAAACAGAGGAAGCATGGAGCGAGATACCTTGGTGTGATCACTCCAAATGAATCGTACAACGTCGCTGAAAGGCATGGAATAATTCATGCCCATCTTCTCCATGTCTTCCAGCAGCCATTGCCAGTGAAAATGTTCTTCATGAGTGTGCCGATTCACCATTTCTTGAATCTTGTTTGTCGTGGGTTCCTCTCGCAAAACCCGCTTGCACAACTCGCTGAACTCCAGTGCCAGTGGGGTGATCACTGGCGCAAATGCCAGTTTTTGGCGAGGCTCCACACTTTCATCTTTCATATAGTCGAAAAACGGCAACTGAGCAAACTCCTGATTCTTTTTCTCTATTATATCTAGAAGTGTTTTCATCTCAATTTTCCTCAAGTAATGGGCAACAATTTAGGAGTTGAATTTAGCTCTACCCGAATTCCACCTCTTTCAAGGAATTAGAAGTAGGGGCTTATTCATAACAGGAAATTCCTTAAAATTTCCTCACATTAACGGCAATCAGTCAAATAAAAGCAGACTGATGCGGTCACAACTTGGAGTCCCTACTAATGAGTGAAGGCACTTTTATCACTTCCAGCAAATTGTAACTTAAAATTTTTGTTAGAGCTATCGGCTAAACTACTGTTTAGCCAACTGTCTAAACTGCTCATTCAATACTGAGTATTTCCCAGTATTCAGTAATTAGACGGAGGCTACTGGTTGCTTTCTATCTATCAGAAGCACTTTGAAACTTAGAGGTTATCGGTAAAATTTGAATCTCTAATTTATATAATCCAGTTTCTGTCTAGGTTTCGTCCTGCCTAAATTTGTTAGCCTAACTAAGTAAATCTACGATTCTGTAGATATACTGACACGGACTACTCTGATAGGAGGACAGAGACTGTTATCCTAGAGCAGACTCAACAAAAAAAGTCGGGGGTCATGTCAGATATTACAGTAAAATATAGAGTCTTAAAGGTTGTAGAAGAAATGCCACCAGAGATTACTTTTGAGGAAGTTATGAAGAGGGTTTACTTCCTTGACAAAGTTGACCGAGGTTTGAAGCAAGTTGAAGCCGGTGATATTATTTCCGGCGAAGCAGCGAAAAAAGTGGCTCAGAAGGTGGGACGAGTAAATTGGACAAATCAGCCTTTAGCGGATATCGAAGCGAGCGCTACATCGTGGCTGTAAGGACACAGCAATGATCGATAGTAAGGTGCGCAGCGCGCACCCTGCATATTTACTACTACATACTACATACCTGTTTGTGTAAAGTGGTTATGGTACACTCTACAAAATTTCTTGAAAATAACTCTTATTCTTCGCTCTCCGGAGTCATGATGAATCTCGGACACGCATATTTTCCACCATTTCTATCTCTGCACTGTCGCATCGACTGATTCGAGTTGAACAGCATTTTGACTGATTCATTAACGGCAGGGTTAACAGTCACAGGAGTTGGGAGTGCTTTTGAGGCTTGACTTAGCTCCAGTACCGTTATAATTGCCAGTATGGTTGATGAAAGCAAAACTGTGCGTTTCATTTTTTTGTTTTTTCCTCGTTTAATCGTTGACGTGCCATCCCTATCCATATATCCTCATCGAATTCTTGAGAATCCGCATACTTTAGACAAATTTTCCACTGCGGTAGCGCTTCCTTAGTATTTTTCATCTTTTCTAGGACTTGCGCTTTTAAGCAGTAAGTTGCTGGTCCTTCACTATCAAGTTTAATGGCTTCATCCAGATGCTGCAATGCCTCTGAATATCGACCCTGTTCCAGGCGAGCCCATCCCAAATTTTTGAGTAAAGAATATTTTACTCGATCGTCCTCAGCTAATTTCAAACCTTGCCACAGGAAGTGAACCGCAGCCGGATAGTTTTTTTGATCAACTATATATAATCGAGCCAGATTGCTGTAAGCAGCAGGCAGACCGAGTTTGGCAGCTTGCAGATATTTTCCTCGGGCGCATTGTAAATCTTGCACCTCTTCGCAAAGCCATCCTAAATTGTAAAGAGCTGTTCGGCTTTTTGGATCTACCCAGAGCGCTAACTCATATGCTTGTTGAGTATCAGCGAATCGATTGGCTTTGTAGTTTTCAAAAGCCCTATTATTAAAAAAAGATGCCAGTTCCGGCAACCCAATTTGCCAGCCGCCAAACCCTACTGCTAGCATCAGCAAGAAGGCTCCCCACTTGGAGTTCTGATGCTTTTTTGCTGGCTCTTTCATTGCATTGAAAATATTAGCTAATGGTGTCATTTTTAGCATTTTTTAACTTGAGAGTTGGGCGATATTTTGTTTCCCAGATTTAATTGCCACCCTAATGGCATCATAATCTTACGAAATGACTCAGGTTTGAGCCCATTTCTCATAAGAGTTTGTTAGTCCACAGCCGAATGCTTGAGTAATGTTCCCACTACCCAGAGGTATTCGAGCATAGGTTAATCATTCATGAGACTCCACAAGCCATCCGGATATTTTCAGGAAAAAGAAGCGGGAAGCAGGAAGAAGGTAGAACTCTTCCCCTTGCCTAAGTAATAATACTTAGTCAGCGGTCAGTCGATCGACTGTATGGGACTGTATGAGGAGATACAGCGTATTCCAGGTTTATGAAGTGTAGGGACTTACCCTGGGCCATGTCCCTACCGAGAGCGAACGAGCTGGGGTGTAGTTCATCAACCTGGTATCTTCTGTAAGATTGACTCCGGTGAAATAACTCTAATTAAGTTTGTAGTGACGATGGAAATCCTCAAAATCCTCCCTTGAGGATTTTGAAAAATATTATGATGAGTAATGAACCAAACTGGATTTAAAATAGCCCATCATTAATCAGCAATCACCAATCATGAACCACTAATGACTCCTGACTAAGCTGTCGCGCATTTAAATTGTATATTCAGGGCGGGCGGGACGCCCACCCCACAAGAATTGAATTTTTCTTGACATACAATTTATACCATTTCTCTAAAATCGTGCAACACTCTTCGACCCCCCCTAGCCCCCCCTTGCTAAGGGGGGGAACAAGAATACTGTTGCATTCTTTTTTAAAATTGGTATTAAATGCAGAACAGCTTAATAAACATTTCCATAAATTAAATTTCAACCTTCGAGTAGCAAAGGTTTGAGTTTATTTTTCGGAGATGTCTAATGACTAATGTCTAATGACTAATGACTAATGACTAATGTCTAATGACTAATGACTAATGACTAATGAGTACTGACTACTGACTACTGACTACTGACTACTGACTACTGACTACTGACTAATGACTAAAATTGCTTCATCGCTCTTTCCATATCCCGCTTATCTTCACGTTTCTTCAAATCTTCGCGCTTGTCGTACAGTTTTTTCCCTTTACCCAAACCGATATCAAGTTTTACCCAGCCGCCTTTCAAATACATTTTTAACGGCACTAACGTCAAGCCTTTTTCTTCCACCTTGCCGATTAATTTGCGAATTTCCTGCTTGTGCATCAGCAATTTACGGGTGCGGCGGGGTTCGTGATTAAAATAGTTACTAGCACTTCTCCAAGGCGAAATGTGAACGTTGATTAGCCACAGTTCCCCGTTCCGAACTAAACCATATCCGTCCCGCAAATTGGCTTTTCCTTCCCGAATTGATTTGACTTCGGTTCCCTTCAATTCGATTCCCACTTGGTATGTCTCTATAATTTCATAGAGATGGCGCGCTTGTCGGTTATCGCTAACAATTTTGTATCCTGGGCTTTTTTCGCTCATTTTTACCTCCGCTAAAATTAATTATTATAACGCTAGCTTCTCTGTAGAGAAAATCGAAGCTTGACAAAACTTAAATAATCGGTCTGGACATTACCAATTTGGCTGAGCTAAGATGTCACCAACGTGAATGTCAAGCCGTATCATGCAGCGCACCAATATCACTGATTCTGCAATTCCAGATTCTGTTACTCCTCATCCTGCGGTTAATTTGGTTTGGCTGGCTCCTTTTTTGCTGGCGCTTGCTTGGTTTTGGGCCAATATCTCGGCTGTTAAGTGGCTGTTATCCTCGTTTGTTGAGATACCCACACTATATAAAATAGTAATTGGCTTTCTGATTGTAGCATTAGTAGTGCGATCGAGCGGGAACTGCGTTAGCGCAGCCCGCCCCTACGGGGGCTACGCCAACGAAGAGGATCGCCCGCCGGGATTTTCACCCAATTTCGTTTTGAGGCGAGATCCGCTGCTGTTGATGTTGGGTGCGGGTATTTGCTCGATCGCCCTTCAGTGCATAATTGATATCAAACAAGTTACTGTCCTGCTATTTATCCTCGGAACTTACGGGCTGTGCGGCTTATTAGTAGAGCCGAACTTTTGGCGAAAAAACTTACCAGTTGCGGGCTTGCTGGCTTGTATTTTACCATTTAATAGTCAGTTGAATAGCGGCTTAGGTTTGCCGGCGCGAGTGCTTACTGCTCAGGTAGTAGAACAGTTGCTCTCAATGCTGCACGTGGTGGCTATTTCTTCTTACGATATTATCGTTTTGGAAAACGGCATCGCTCACGTTGACGTGCCTTGTAGCGGCATTAAAACCCTCTTAGTCGGAACGCTATTTTTGCTAGCTGCTACCTGGCTGGAAGGGCGTAAATTGAGCTTAAGATGGGTAGCAGTCGGCGCTGCTAATCTCTTAATCTTGGTGTGTGCTAACGCTGCGCGAGTTGCCGTGTTAGTCCTGGTTTCAGAAGTGTTTAAACAGCCAAACCTAGCACAAATTATGCACGTTCCTCTGGGAATTGTCGGTTTAGTCTGTGCTTGTTTTGTGACGTGGTTAATGCTGCAACGAGTACCTAAATTTCAGCCAGAAAAAACCAGCGGTATTTCGGCAAAACCAAACTCAGAAATACTCCAAGATCACCCTTTAGCAAAACCCGTAATAATTGCAGCAGTCACAGTTTTGGCAGTCATGGCTCAACTGTCTCATGTAGAAACGTCAAAAATGGCGATCGCACCTTTAAGATTGCCTGAATACATTAAATCAGAGTCGATTCCCCTGAATCCTAGCGAACAAAAATTCTTTGGCAACTATCCAGACACGCAAACACAAAAAATTAGATTTGTCGCCGGCAACTTGCGCGGTTCCATGCTCACAGTAGCGAGCACATCCTGGCAAACTTATCACGCCCCCGAGTTGTGTGTTGTAGCCAGCGGAATTCCCGTCAATCGCATAGAAAAAAAACAACTAACTCCTTCAGTAACGGCCCGCTGGCTGTCTCTCAAAAACAACCAATTATCAGCAGCATACTGGCTGCAATCTGCACAGCTAACTACAGATAACTTCATGTCCCGTATCGGTAGCGACCTCACCAACAAAGATCACAATTGGGTGCTAGTTTCCATTTTATTTGACAGTTCGCTACCAGCAGAAAATCATGAAGTAAAAGAGTTTGCTAGTAATGTATACACTACCGTTAAACAAAGCTTACAAGGAGAAGTAAATGAAAATCCAACAGGTGTTTGATGGAATTTTTCTAACAATTTTTTGGGTCTGGAATTTGACATTTTTATCGATTGTTTACTTGGGAATTTTGCCTCTTATAGGAGTGCCATTAATTAAGGCGACAATCGATGGCATCATCCCCCTAGAGTTTTCTTTGACGATGGCAGCTACGATCGCAGTACCCACTGTATGTACTGTAATAGGAGCTAGGCGTTTTAGGAAGCAACCCCTACAACTAATGCGTTGGTTTTACGGCGTAGAAGCACCGCTATTTTTGCTTTGTTTGCTGCGCTTGTTCCTGCTACGAGAACTCACTCCAGCTAGTTCTCAAATCATCGCTACTATTGCTTTGTGCATTGCAGCATTTTCAGTGGAAATGCTGTATGGATATCTGGGCAAAAGAGAAAATGTGCAAAATATTTTCGATTCCCCGAATTCTCATAATAAACAGCCTCGTTTTTTTAAGTTAATCGGAGAAAAGCGAAGTGCGTGGCTGCAATTAGGATGTCACAGTTTAATGGTAGTAGTTGGCATTTGGGCGGCAACATTGCTGATTTATTACGCTGTACCTGTGGCATTGTATACACTTTATGGATTCTTAACTGTAGTCATTGAATTTTTCAAGTTTACATGGGTTTCACCATTTCTGGAAATGTTTAAATACGGGGCATGGGCCTCGGCTTTAATTTGGATACCGCTATCGTTTATATTGTTTGGTTTAACCTGTAGCTTATTCGTTGTCATGCCTTCGCTGTACGGCTTTCTATACATTCATTCCGGGCGGAAAATATGGGTGAGTTTTGCAGCACAATACGGGAAAAATAAAGCGCTAATCGGAAGTTTGGGAGTCATAGCAGCTTGGCTGGCTATTTTCTCGGCTTTGCAGCAGCAGCCACAAGTGGCAGTAATGAAAATGCTGGCGACTCCCCCCGGAAATGACACGGTTCGCCAAACTTTATTAGCCAAGTCTGATATGATTCGATCGGGCTTAGTTAACGCTTATTTGTCCCCTTACCGCTACCTCAGCACTGTGAGAGAAAACAACCACATTTATGAGATATACAAAAATAGTTTGAATTTGCCTGACGGAGCAGCTCAAACGGTACAAAACAGCTATAATTTTTTAATGTCGCCGTTTTTGTATCAAGGCTCTAGTGCTGATGTGGAAAAAGCCGAAAAACTCTACGGCGAATTCTTCGATACGGAACTGCAAAAAGGCGACACAGAAGCAGTAAAACACGCGGTGCAGTCAACCTCAAACCGGGAAGAAGCCAAAGCCGGTTTGCTGAATGTCAGTGAGGAAAAAGTATGGTTGCAGTCGCAAGAAGTGACAGTCAAAGAAAACGGGGATTGGGCTGACGTTCAACTCTACGAAGTTTACAAAAATCAAACGCCGAACTTGCAAGAAGTATTCTACTACTTTTCGCTGCCGGAAAGCGCCGCAGTTACAGGAGTTTGGCTAGGAGATACTGGGGATTTAAACAAACGTTTTGCATTTACGGTATCGCCTAGAGGTGCCGCCCAGCAAGTCTACAATCAACAGGTAGTAGAAAGAGTCGATCCGGCTTTGCTAGAACAAATTGGCCCCAAACAATACCGCTTGCGGGCGTTTCCAATCCCAGCTAAACGAGAATTCACCCAAACTGACGGGCCAACGGAAATGCACCTGTGGCTTACTTACAAAGTCATGCGCCAGCCGCAGGGTTGGGCTATGCCTGTTTTGGCTGAGAAACGCAACATTTTTTGGAACCAAAATACTCGTCGCACGATTGCCGGAAAAGAGGTCAAATACAGCGGGAAAGAAGCAAGAGAAACTTGGCTGCCACCCTTTTTGCCCGCAGCCACACAGCAACCTCTAACAGTGCAGCAGGCGGTTCTACCGGGAGGAAATATCATTTCTGCTAAGCCGTTGGCTGATGCAAATTACTCGTTACCGCAAGGCAAGAAATTTGCAGTTATTCTCGATACTTCCCGCAGCATGGCGACGGAAAGTAAGGAAGTAAAAGAGACTTTTGAATGGTTGAAAGCTCATGCAGCAAGCAAAAATGCTGTTGATTTGTATATCGCCAGCGCTGCGGGAATGCCGCCTAAGTTTGTGGAAGATGTACGCAAGTTTGATGCGGCAAAGGTGACATTTTACGGTACAATCCAGCTCAAAGATATGCTGCAACAGTTTGCACAGTTGGGGGGCGATAAAAGTTACGATACTGTATTTTTGGTGAGCGATCGCCACAGTTACGAATTGTCGGACGATCGCAAACCTAAACTTTCCATCTCTGCACCCCTATGGACAGTGCATTTGGGTGGTTTACCCCCCGGCTACGACGACCCAACATTGAAGGCTATTCAAGATAGCGGTGGCGGAGTTTCTACAGATATGAAAGAGGCGATGCAGCGAGTAGCAACCACAGCAGCTTCCGGCCAATCTACAGTTAGTGTTGTTGACGGCTATGTTTGGAGTTATGCCAAAACCCCACCGTCGAAAAAAACCGCAAAAACCGCAAAATTGGCGGCAGTCGCAGAGTCAAAATATGCCGGAAATGAAGGCTTTAAACCGATAGCTGCGCGGCAGTTGATAACTGCACTTAGCAAGCAGAAAAGTTCAAATCAACTGACGCAACTGGATGCGATGCACGCAGTAGCTAAAAATTTCAAAGTTGTGACGCCTTATTCTTCGATGATTGTGTTAGTTAATGACGCGCAAAGGGAGCAATTAAAAGCAGCGGAAGCTAAGAGCGATCGATTTGACAGAGAGGTAGAATCCGGTAAGGAACAGTTAACTAAGCCGAATAATCCTCTTAACGTTTCGGGGGTTCCTGAACCCGAAGAATGGCTGCTGTTGGCGGTAGGTGCGATCGGACTTTTGGTGATTTTCCTCCGCCAGCGGCGGGCGAAAATGGTAGGTTGAAAGGTAAGGATTCAGGTAAAAAATAGTTCATTGAGAGCCGAAAAATATGGTAATGTAGTCAGATGAGCGAAAAGTCAGAGTTATCAGCAGCACTAAAATTAGAAATAGTTGACCAGTTGAGCCGTGAGGAGCTGGTCAAAATTGTGCTAACCCAACAAAAGCTGATTGAAAAATTACAACCATTACTCACAAGTTAAGCTAAAAACACTGTTGTCAATGAGTAATCTTACTCATTTTTTACCGAGATACCAATTAAAATATGACTCCATTTGTTCCTTTATTATTGAAAAAAAATTGTTCGGGACTTCTTTGAGTTCCAGGGAAAGGAGAAATAATTAGCCTGACATGAGGTTTTCGCTGTCGCTTAACAATCCCTAAATCTTGATTTTTATCGGAGGCAAAATACTTAACTCAGTCCGAAGCTAATCCTTTTTGATAGGCAACAGAAAAATGATACATCCCCCGATAAATCATTTCTAATGAAATCCGTTCAATTGGTACTCCTAATTCATCTGCAACTGCATCTCAAGAATCTACTAAAACCGCATAAAATAGCCAAGTAGCCCAGATTTGGAGCTTGATTCCGTTTAATGAACCTGTCCATAAATAGCTGAGATTTAATAATATTTTTACTGTACAAAATGCGTCTTCAATTCGCCAGCGTCTTTGATATAAATCTGCTACTACATAGGGGGGCAATATTTCAGGTTCTCGGACACTTGTCAGATAAGAACGCCAGGAAGTCTTGGAGCGAATCTGTACTAATCTTATAGTCAAAGCTGGTGTCTGTTTTGTGCCTGCACCTATTTTAATTATCTGGTCTTTGACATCATAGGTATTTGTTAATACCCGCTCGATTTGATAAGATGCACCTTTCTTGATTCGAGTGATAAATCCAATTTCTTGGTCTATTAGTTTTGACCAAAAAGCGAAGTGATAGAAGCCTCTGTCCAATAACAGCAAAGTTTTTGGCTTAACTGTTTTTAGTAAATCTTCTTCCCAATTAGTATCTGCTTGTTTCGGATTTTCCCCAAACCAAATTTCTTCGGGAAGATGAGTTACTAGGTCTATAATTACTCCCATTTTTCCGGCTAATTGACCAATCGGTACATCTGATAAACTTTGTAGCTTCTTAAATAATGCTTCTAATGTTGACCCGTCAGCTATCCAGATATTTTCAAAGTTTTTTAAGGCAAATTGTACGCTATCCGGTACAGGGTAAGAGCATCTCAATCATGCTTGACAAAAGCACTTGAGAATTTGCATCATATAGTCATTGTTCATCGCAGCC
>NZ_JAUBRC010000002.1:0-258564 GCF_036701635.1 Microcoleus sp. N9_B4
TTATTCGGGGTACTTCGCGCAGCGCTCAGATTAATCCCCTCTAAATATACCGAGGGACTTCCCGGCTGGTAGTTAAAGTCATCTCAGCCAACGCAGCGTTGGCAATCGAAAACCCCTGCGATTGCGAGCGCTGCATTTTGCTGCTTACCCAACAAATGTAAAGTGG
The DNA here is from genome assembly GCF_036701635.1 of Microcoleus sp. N9_B4. Taxonomy (NCBI): domain Bacteria; kingdom Bacillati; phylum Cyanobacteriota; class Cyanophyceae; order Oscillatoriales; family Microcoleaceae; genus Microcoleus; species Microcoleus sp. N9_B4. The sequence goes on from NZ_JAUBRC010000002.1 coordinate 167, forward strand.
TTGCTAGTAGGCGAACTTTAGACAGTCTATGGTTTGGGAGTTGGTGCAGTTTCTCCTGCAAAGGAAGTACAATTACCACCGAGGCCAGAAGTAATCGCGCAAGTATTAGTTTTCAGCATTCCCTGATATGTATCAGCACCGGTGCCGGGGCCGCCCAACTCGTCGCTGTAAAGTTCTTTGTCCCAAATTTTGACATTTGCCTCCCTCGCCACAGTCTCCATCAACTTCGGATTAGTTGTAGTTTCGGCAAAAATTGTCGGCACTCCTGCGGTCTTAATTTCTGAGGACAATTCGGCAATTCTTGCTGCGGTGGGCTGTTCCTCAGTCGTCACACCCTGCAAAGCTCCAGCCATCTCCAAACCGTAAGCATCGGCATAGTAACTCAGAGCATCGTGAGTTGTTACTAACTTGCGTTTTTGGGCTGGAATAGTCGCAATTTGAGCTTTGATCCAAGTATCTACTTTTTGCAACTCATCTGTTAAGCTGGCTGCATTTTTTGTATAAATTTGAGCATTGTTGGGGGAAACTTTGATCAATTCATCGCGAATTGTTTCTACCATACGGATGCCATTTTGAGGGTTATGCCAAACGTGAGGGTCAGGGACTTTTTCGCCTTCTGCATGGGATTCGTTTTCCCCTTTCTCTTCGCCGTGCTCGTGATCGTGTTCGCCCATCAACGGTTTGGGAACGGCGAGTTCGTGGACGGCGATTTTGGGCGCGGAATTACTGCTGGATTGAATTAACTTAATGATGCTGGGTTCGTGGTTGTAGCCACCGTATAAAATCAGATTTGCTGTTTCAATCGCTTTGCGGTCTTCCGGCTTAGTTTGATAGGCGTGGGGGTCGTCTCCCGGCTTGATTAGACAGGTGGTGTCGATCGAACTTTGAGCGATTTCTTTAGTTATGTCGCAGATAACGCCAGTCGTGGCCACGACTTTGGGCAAGTTGGTGGCGGGACTAGCTGGAGTTTGAGTTGCGGCGGGACTCTCTGGCACTCCATTGCTTACGTTCTGTCCTCCACTGCACCCAACCAGCCCGCAGCCCATTGCCAAAACAGCCACACCGCAAAATCTGCGGGTTTTTCCAGCCCAGTTCTTTAACATTTTCACCTTTGGAACGATAATCATTATTGCTTTTTCGAGTTATCCTATTGTAGTAGCTACGAACAAGAATCGTTCTCAAAAGTTTGAATTATGTTAGAAGTGCAAGACTTAGCTGTTAATTATCGAGGAATCTCGGCCCTCAACAGCGTGAATTTCCAGTTAGATCCCGGACAATTAACCGGTGTGTTCGGCCCCAACGGCGCGGGCAAAAGCACGATGGTGAAAGCGATGCTGGGATTGATCCCGGCCTGTCGGGGTTTGGTGAAATATCAGGGGCGGTTGTTGAAGCAACAGTTATCGCGGGTGGCTTATGTGCCGCAGCGATCGCAAATTGATTGGGATTATCCGATTACGGTGTGGAATGCGGTAATGATGGCACGAACTGTCCAGACTGGTTGGTTTCGCAGTCCCTCGAAGCAGTCCCAAGAATTGGTGAAGGCTGCTTTGCTGCGGGTGGGAATGTGGGATTTGCGCGATCGGCAAATTGGCGAACTGTCTGGCGGACAGCAGCAGCGGATTTTCTTAGCAAGGTCGATCGCCCAACAAGCCGATTTATTCTTCTTCGACGAACCTTTTAATGCGATCGACAAAGCAACCGAAGAAATTATTTTCGATATTTTTGCCGAACTAAAAGCAGAAAATAAAACATTGCTAGTAATCAGCCACGATTTAGGCGAAACTTTAAAACAGTACGACAATTTATTATTGCTAAATAAGCAGTTAATTGCCACTGGTACCTGCCGGGAAGTGCTCACCGCAGCCAATATTCAAAAAGCCTATGGATACGATTTAAGTTTAGTGTCAGCCTAACCCAAAAAAGATTTATCTTTAAAATTGATAGTGGGACGGGCGTCCCGCCTGTGCAGTTAATTGTGGGACGGGCGTCCCGCCTGTGCAGTTAATTGTGGCACGGGCGTCCCGCCTGTGCAGTTGATTGTAGTTGAAAAAATCCTATTATTGACCTAATTCAATGTTAAACCTACTAATTGAGCCACTACAATTCGAGTTCATGCGAAATGCGATCGCCGTCGGCATTTTGCTAGGAATTCTCTGCGCCGTTGTTGGCTCCTACTTAATTGTACAGCAAATGGGAATGATGGTTGACATGATAGCCCATTCAGTATTAGCAGGATTGCCCGTAGCTTTTTCTTTAGGTTTCAATATTTCCATCGGCGCGTTTATATCGGGAATTATCAGCGCGGTAATAATGGCGTGGATTCAGTCGCAATCGCGCCTTAAAATTGATGCAGTTATGGCATTAATCTTGTCTACCTTTTTAGCAATTAGCGTCACGCTAATTAGCCTGTTGCGGACGACCAAATTAGACTTAGACGGGTTTTTGTTCGGGAATATCTTGTCAGTTGCACCTGCTGACGTGCAGCAGACTTTTGTGATAACTTTGATAATTTTGGTGGCGGTTAAACTCCTTTACAAAGAACTGCTATTTTATACTTTTGACCCGCAAGGAGCGCAAGCGTCCGGTTTACCTGTAAACTGGATTTATTTAGGGATGATTTCGGCGATTACGCTGACGATTGTTGCGAGTTTGCAAACTGTGGGGGCGCTGTTAGTAATCTCGCTATTAATCGGGCCGGGAATAACAGCGTATTTGTTGGTAAAAGAGCTACATTTAATGATGGGATTAGGAGCAATTATTGGGATTACAGCTAGCGTGACTGGTATGTATCTCAGCTATTATTTTAATATGCCGTCTGGGGCGGCAATTGTATTAGTTATTTTTGGGTTATTTTTAGTTGCTTTGCTGTTCAGTCCCAGTCAAGGGATTTTGACAAGAAAGAGAGGATAACACTCTTGGATGCACACACTCTATTTGTTGTGGATTTGTTGTGGATTTTTTACGCTTGCTTACGCAAAAAGTTTCCCGTAGGGATACTGCACCGTGCCCATTGCTGTCAACTTAAGCCTGAAAGCCATGAGATATCTCGCTTTCACCCCAGTCTAGATCCCCCTAAATCCCCCTTAAGAAGGGGGACTTTGAGTTGTTCTTGTCCCCCCCTTTTGAAGGGGGGCTAGGGGGGATCTGGGCTTAATCGTCAAACAGCAGTCTGTGACTACGTTTGACCTTAAGTGGACACCAATGGGCAATACGGTATCCCTACAAGGGCTATATATAGAGGTTCTGCTTAAGTCCTAGCTTACTTACTTAGCTTGACAATAAGCTTCGTAAACGCCGTCCAGCAGTAAGTTGATAGCAAAAGTTGCTTTCTCGGTGGCTAACAGCGCTTCCTGTTTTGCTTCTTCAGTTTGGCAAAGTTCTAACAGCGCTTCGCGGGTGGCTTCCGAGTGGAACTCGTCGGCTTTTTCGTGGACTTTAAAGAAAGACAAAGCAGCTTCGGAATCGATGCCGTAAAATTCCTTCAAACCAGCGATTTTGGTGGTAGAAACTTCGGGGATTTGCGCTTCGTAAGCGTAAAGGGCTGCTAAACCTGTGACGGGCGATTCGCTGCGCGCTAAGTCTTTGAGAATGCGAACGGATTCGCTGGTTTTTTCTAAGTGTTCGTGATCGATAACTGCATTTCTGTCTAAACCCAAACCTTCAGCAAAGCGCAGCCACAGTTCAGGGTGATTAGCAGCGCCTCTCTCTTCTTCTATCAGGTTTTCGAGGAGCATTTGACGAATTTTGATGTCGTCACAGGCGGCGTGCGTAGCGCTGACGTAGGTGGGGAAGTTGTGGACTTGCAGATAGTATTCTTTGGCGTACTCTTGCAGCATTGCCAGGTCGAGTTTACCTTCGTTCCACATTTGGTAGAACGGGTGTTTCAGCAGGTGGTTTTGGTCGAGAATCGTGTTGAGTTGTTCGAGAAATTGCTGTTGGGTCATAATTGTCGATCGCCTTGGAGGATAGTTCAGCCACTAAAATGGTATTGTAATCTCGCATTTTGTCAAGACCAAGTTTTCAATTTTTATGTTTTGATCCAACTGGTGCGCCCGTTATGCGAACTTAGGGCCCTCCGAACCCTTTGCTGCCCATAGATTGTGACCAAACCAGCAATTCACCTCCACAGCCGCCAGCGGCGAGAAACTGGCCTTCGGGATGCCATGCGAGACAGGAAAAACCGCCATCTGCACCTTTGAGAATTTGCAGCAATTGTTCTGCTTCATACCACAAACAAACTTGACCGTCTGCGGCGGCGGAAGCTAATAAAAATGTGCTAGGTTGAAAGGCGATCGCATTTACCACATTTTCATGCACCTCTAACGCCCAAGAATCCCAACCGACTCTTTCATCAGCATCTCTTTCCCAGACAGAAATGCCTTGAGAACTCGAAGCAGCTAACAAAGGCGCCCCCAAAGCATTAGTTTTACCCGACCAAGCTAACTCCCGAACTTTCCCCGGAAAACCCTGCATTACCCACGGTTCAAAATTGCCCCATTCATTAACAATGAGAGTATTGTCCATATTGCCACAAGCTAAATATTCCCCTTGTGGCGACCAAGCAATTGCACCGGTTGCAGAGGGTACTGATAAAATTTCCGGGTCTTCGTCCCAGTCTTCACCATGCCAAACTTTGACACCTTGATAGCCGCTAACTGCCAGATATTGAACCATCGGATGCCATGCTAAATCGAGGATAGATGATGACTCGAAATTCAGCGTTACTTCAACAACATTATCCTCAACATTCCATACTTGAACGTAGCGGCCCATACTGAAAGCTAACTGGTTGCAGTTGGGACTCCAACCTAACTTATCAACCCAGACACGCTGGTTGTCCAAATCAGCAATTAATTCCCCAGAATTAACGCGCCAAATTCGCACTTTTCCATCTTGTCCGCCAGCAGCTAGGAATTGACTGTCGCGGGAAAAAGACAAGCAATCGGCTGATTTATCCGTAGCAGTTTGTAGCGTTTGCAAGGACAATTCATTAACTGCCCCTACTGCCGCCAGCATCACTTCGCCCGCAGCGGAACAGACTGCTAAAGTTTTGCCGTCCGGCGACCAAGTAACAGCAGTTACGTAGTCAGACAGCATTTCTTTAGCGTGAAATTGCATGGTTAGTTCACTTTTATTTGTCTTTTTGTTACCCATATTTATTGAATCTGAGATGTTGCACTCTTCTTAAGAACGGGCAAGATGCCCGTGTCACAAGAGATGAATTTTATTCTGGTGGAACAGGCATCTTGCCTGTTCCGTTCCACAAAAGATGAATTTTATTCTTGTGGAACAGGCATCTGGCCTGTTCCGTTCCACAAGAAATGAATTTTATTCTTGTGGAACAGGCATCTGGCCTGTTCCGTTCCACGGGCAAGATGCCCGTGCCACAAAAGATGAATTTTATTCTTGTGGAACAGGCATCTTGGCTGTTCCATTCCACAAGAGATGAATTTTCATCTTGTGGAACAGGCATCTTGCCTGTTCATAAAAGGCTGATTAAAAATGCTTCAATATGTCAGTTAAACCAGACATCTACGAAAATCCTCTCGCAATTGATTTTCGTTTAAGTCGCGACCGATGAATACAAGCTCGTTTTTCGGAGTTTCTGTAGCCTTCCAAGGTCTATCCGGCCTGCCATCGAACAGCATATGCACTCCTTGAAAAACAAATCTGTTGTTTTCTCCGGCCATATTCAGAATGCCTTTTGTCCGAAAGATATTCGGGCCTTGAGTTCGCAACAATTCCTCAATCCAATCGCTAAATTTGTTGCCATCAATAGCACCGACTTCGACTATTGCTACTGAGGTAACAGTTTCGTCGTGTTCGTGAGTGTGTTCGCCCAAAAAGTCTGGTTCTATTTCTAATGCCCGGTTCAAATCAAATGCTTTGACGCCCAACAAAGCATCCATTTGTAATTCAGCGTTGTAAGTACGGTGAATTTTTGCCATTGCATTCATCGCGCGAATTCGCTTTTCTAATTCTGCCAATTCTTCCTCAGTCACCAAATCAGTTTTGTTGAGCAAAACTACATCAGCGAAGGCAATTTGTTCTTGAGCTTCGTCTGCATCCCAGTGCTGCCAGATGTGCTTGGCATCAACTACCGTGACAACTGCATCTAGCAGTAATGTTTCCCGCATATCTTCATCTACAAAAAATGTTTGAATTACGGGTGCTGGGTCGGCTAAACCTGTGGTTTCGATGACTATGTGATCGAATTTGTCTCGCCGCTTCATCAAATTGCCGATAATCCGAATTAAATCGCCTCGGACCGTACAGCAAATGCAGCCGTTGTTCATCTCAAAAATTTCTTCGTCGGCATCAATTATCAGTTGGTTGTCGATGCCTACTTCGCCGAATTCGTTGACGATGACTGCAACTTTTTTGCCGTGTTCCTGTGTTAAAATTCGGTTCAGTAGCGTAGTTTTGCCTGCGCCGAGATAACCCGTGAGAACGGTAACAGGAACTGATTCGATCGCCCCAGCAGTCACCATACTTTACCTCGATTATTTTACAATGATAACCATTATCGCTATTTTACACCAGACTTGCTGGCAGTGGTCACAATATTAAATAATGTTAATTAATTGTTCGTGAGAGCTTGGAGGGGCGAGTTTTACCAATAATATTTGCTGCAATTCAAAATATCGAGAAACCCGCCCCTCTCAGATCACAATTAATTGTTAATCATAGCTGCAATTCGATCGCGCTCTAGCTCTCGACCAATCAGCACTAATTTGGTTTGGCGGAGTTCGGAAGGTTGCCAAGGACGATCGTAAAAATATTCTATCCGCGAGCCCACACCTTGCAACACCATCCTCATCGGTTTCTTGGGAACCGCCACAAACCCTTTAATCCGATAGATTTCCTCCTGCTGCATCAAGGATTCCAGTTTTTTCACCAAAGCTTCAGGTTCAAACTCGCGATCGGCAATAAAGTAAGTCGAGTTGATATCATCATCGTGTTCGTGTTCCTCCTCAGTGTCGTGGTGACTCGGACGAGACTCCAAATCATCCTCAACCGCCGCATTAAATCCCATTAGCACATCGGGGTTAATTTCGCCACCTTTGCAAGGCACAATTTTCACACTCGGACGCAACTCTTGCTGCAACCAGCTTTGGACTTTCTTGTGAGTTTCCGCATCTACGCGATCGACCTTCGTTAAAAGTACCATATCGGCACAGGCTAACTGGTCTTCAAACAATTCCTCGATCGGAGTTTCGTGATCTAAACTATCATCAGCCTGCCGCTGTGCCATCAAAGCATCGATATCACCGACAAAAGAACCGCTAGCAATAGCTTCGCAATCAACAACAGCAACAACACCGTCTACAGTAGCACCGGTGCGAATTTCCGGCCAGCGAAAAGCTTGAATTAAAGGTTTAGGAAGTGCCAGGCCCGAAGTCTCAATTAAGATACAATCAATTTGCTCTCTGCGCTTCAACAATTCCTGCATAGTCGGCAAGAATTCCTCTTGAACAGTGCAGCAAAGACAACCATTTGTTAGTTCTACAATATTGCTGCTAACATTTTCTTCTTCGTCGCAAACTTGGCAATCGCGCAGCAGTTCTCCGTCAATTCCGATTTCGCCAAATTCGTTCACCAGAACAGCAATGCGGCGACCTTGATTATTTTGCAATAAGTGGCGAATTAAGGTAGTTTTGCCGCTACCGAGAAAACCAGTGATGACAGTAACAGGAATTTTGTGCATTGATAATTTTGTGCTTATTTGGTAATGGGATATCTTGTTCCGAGGCTCTGCCTGGGAATACAGATCTAGAGGCTCTGCCTCGCTGGAATATAAGGAGGGCTTTTAACACGAGGCCGAGCCTCTGGCTATGCACTCCCAGGCCGAGAATGTAGGTGACAACTTAAGACGGAAACCTACAATAAAAGTCGCTTTTAGGCGAAGTCTAGATCCCCCTAAATCCCCCTTAAGAAGGGGAGTAGGGGTTGACTTTGAGAATATTTCTTGTCCCCCCCTTATTAAGGGGGGTTAGGGGGGATCTAGATTTCGATAAAAACAAGAGAGACGGTCGGTTTGACGTTAAGTTGTCACCGATGGGCAAAGCCTGAAAGGAAATAGCTTAATTTCCCAGCGGTGGAATCTTGGCTAAAACGCCTTTTTTCAGAGCTGGAGGACGCTCAGACCAAGGCAACAAACCGTCCGGTTTAGCATAGTATTGACCCGCGCATTCGAGTACAGCCTCGACGCTTTCCGACTCATTTGCTGGTAAATCACCAAACAGATAAGTGTACTTTCCAACAGCAGCAAAAGACACGGCACAAGAGTGACTGCAAGCACTCATGCACTCAACCTCTTGAATATCAAATTTATCAGAAAACTCCCAATCTTTAGCGAGTTGGGACAAGTCTTCCATAAATTGTTGGCCACCGCTTTTGCCTTCGCGCTTGCCGTTTTTCCAAACACTAGCGCAAGCAGTGCAAACAAATAGACTGTGCTTTGTGCGTACAGCCGTGTTAATTCCATCCATCATCCGTACCTCGCAGATGCGTTCAAAAGTGAGTTAGATATCGGCGGGCATTCTGACTTGAGAAACCCCAAGGGTTTCATTACAGTTGCGGGACAGCGCCGGACTTGCACCGAACTTTCCCCGTTTCCTCTAACGGCTGCTCCCCGCTAGAACCGATCGCGAAATCACATCATACCGCACTTGCCGCCTTTTTTCAAAAAAGTTATGTTAGTAATGTCGATCCATCAAAAAAAAATAACTCTTTGTGCAACAGGCCAGATGTCGGTTGCTGACGGGATATAACCCCACCAAAAAAATAACTCTTTGTGGAACAGGCATCTGACCTGTTGCTGACAAGATAGAAACCCATCCAAAAAAAATAACTCTTTGTGTAACAGGCAATATGCCTGTTAATGACGGGCTAGAAGCCCTCCCATACAAACATTACTAAAAACTATATGAACGCCTTCCCCGATTTTTCCACTCACGGCTATCAGATTGAAAAAGAACTCGGACACAACAGTCTCGGCGGCCGAGTTACATACTTAGCGAAAAATACGAATACTCAAAAATTAGTTGTAATTAAGCAATTTCAATTCGCTCAATTAGGTGCTAGCTGGGCAGAATACGAAACTTACGAACAAGAAATTAAAGTTTTGCAAAAACTGGATTTTCCGGGCATTCCCCGCTATCTCGATGCTTTTCAAACTGACAGCGGTTTCTGCATGGTGCAGGAATACAAAAATGCCGAATCTGCTGTCGCCCGGACTTTTTCGCCGCCGGATATCAAACAAATTGCGATCGCAAGTTTAGAGATTTTAGTTGACCTGCAAGCTCAGAAACCGCCGATTATTCACCGCGACATTAAGCCCGAAAACTTGTTAATAGATGACGAACTCAATGTTTACTTAGTAGACTTCGGTTTTGCTCGGCTAGGAGGTGGAAATATCGCCGCTAGCAGCGTCGTCAAAGGCACGATGGGATTCATGCCGCCGGAACAAATGTTCAACCGAGAATTAACCAAAGCGTCGGATCTTTACGGCTTGGGGATAACCCTGATTTGCTTGTTAACTGGTACGAAATCTGCGGATGTTGGTAATTTAGTTGATGCCAATTATGGCATTCATTTCCGGCATTTAGTACCGCCATTGCAGCAGGGTTGGATGAATTGGTTGGAGAGGATGGTAGCGCCAAGATTGCAAGACAGATATCCATCGGCTGCGGATGCTTTAACTGCGCTAGAATCTTTGGATGTCAGCAGCTTGCCGAAAGTGAGAATTGAGCGCGATCGCCTTCAATTCACAGCTACTGAATATGGAGAAATCTTAACACAAACTATTGCAATTAGCAACCCAATTCCCGATACAATACTTTGTGGCAGGTGGGAAGTCGCGCCGCATCCGAACGATCCGCCCCACACGCCCTACGACCACTCTTGGATCTCCTTTGAACCGCAGGCATTTGAAAGCAATAATATCGAGTGTACAATCGCAGTCGATACGAGCAAATTGCTGGAAAGTCAAACTTACAACCGCCAAATCATCTTGCGCGCTAATTCTGAACCCGAAACTCATACAATAGAATTGCAAGCTACAACAGCCCCGCTGCCCGTACCGCAAAAAACTAATTTTTTGTCGGTATTAAGGCTGACTTTCAGATGCTGTTTGATCTTAGCAACTTTTATGTGCTGTTTGCTGTTAACATTTGTGATATTTGACTGGATTGATTATAGTTTCGTCTATCCGGTGGTTGACATCTTTTTGTATTCTGGGACTACTACTATCATGCTTCCCATCTGTTTTACGAGTGGCTTTTTGGGATTTTTAGTCGCCGAAATCTCCATTACAGCCCAATCAAACAAATATGATCTTAATTGGTTTCTAGCTTTATGTGGAGGGTTAACAGGATTGATTTTTTCTGGTTTTATTAGCAGCATATTAACCAGTATTCTTTTTGATATCGCGAAGGGTACGATCGATTATCAATTAATAAGTTTTGTGTATGCTGGGTCAGTGCTGGTTTCGATCCCAGCAACTTTACTTGGAGCCTTAATACTAGGAGGAAGGATTACGAATGTTACGAGCGAAAATGTTACGATAGTAGCAGTTATTATGCTGCTTTTATCATTTTCATTGTATGTTTCTACCGTTAGAATCGTCTTGATTATAGCGCTGGCATCCCTGATTTACAAGATAGTCTATTCGGTCTTTAACAAGCTGATTGACGAGCAGATAGCCAGACAAATTCTTGAAGTAGATGCTACCCAAAGAGCTTTTCTTACTGCCGGATTTTGTATGAGTTTGTCATTAGCATTTCTAAACTTCTTAAACTTAAAATCTCAATTAGCATGGGTTGAACCCAGAGAAATATTAGTTGTAGGAGGAACGATAATGACATCTCTAGCCGTGACTGGAATTCCGTTAATTGACTCGATCGTTTTTAAACCAAAAAGAATGCTTGCCAACTATCACAAATCCAGACCAAATTTAATTAAACCGTAAAAACTTGTTCGCACCAAGGACTTTCAACCTCAATGACTGAAGTCCTCACTAAAAACCTTACCAAACATTAAGAGTCTGCATTCCTGCCTGTTGTTGGCGGATTGTTTCGAGAGTTCGCTTTAAATCCAACTTTTAAAAACCTGGCTATTAACTATCACAACTCTCAACTACTAACTATCAACTATCAACTATCAACTATTTACCTATGAATGCTTTTCCTGACTTTTCCAACTACGGCTATCAAATAACCCGCGAACTCGGACACAATCGCGCTGGCGGTAGAGTTACTTATCTCGCTACCGAAATTAATACCAAACGTTCCGTCGCCGTCAAACAATTTCAATTTGCCCAAACAGGCGCTAATTGGGCTCAATATCAAGCGTGCGAACAAGAAATTCAGATTTTGCGAGAACTCGACTATCCTAGCATTCCCCGCTATTTAGATTCCTTCCCCACTGCATCGGGTTTCTGCATGGTGCAAGAATACAAAAATGCCCCTTCCTTGGCAAATTCTCACCGCTGGAAGCCCGAACAAATCAAGCAAATTGCTATCTCTGTTTTAGAAATACTCAAATACCTGCAAAATCGGGTTCCGCCAGTCATCCACAGAGATTTAAAACCCGAAAATATCTTAGTAAATGACCGGATGAATGTCAGCCTTGTCGATTTCGGATTTGCTAGAATCGGCGGGGGAGAAGTGGCCGCCAGCAGCGTTGTTAAAGGCACTTTGGGCTTTATGCCGCCAGAACAAATGTTCAATCGGCAGCTAACTGTTGCATCGGATTTATACAGTCTCGGCGCGACGCTAATTTGCTTGCTAATCGGCATCAATTCTACCGAAGTTGGAAGTTTGATGGACGATACCGGGCGGATTAATTTTAAACATCGGTTGCCACAGCTAACTCCAGAGTTTCTTGATTGGCTGCAAAAGATGGTGGAACCTAATTTCAAACACCGCTATCTTTCAGCAGAGGCCGCCTTAAATGCTTTAATTCCCCTCGAAGTAGTTCAGCAGCGTAACAACTTAAAACCGGTATTGATATCAGTCGGAGTATTAACAGCAATTTCTGCTATTTTTATTCCGCTTTTTGGGAAATCTCCCGAACCTCAAACAGCAGTAGATCTCAAACGAGTAATCAACTCAGCAAATTTGAACCCTAAGACTCAAGTAATGTTAACTGACGAATTAGAATCAACGAAACTTAGGGATGTTTGGTCCTTGAAGCAAAACAAAAAAGTCTATTTTGCTGTAAGTGCTGCTAACTTGCCAGAAGGAAAATATAGAAGTTATTGTAAGGTTGTCAACCCTCAAGGACTATTCGCAGCCCAGAGTCAATCTTATTTAAAAACGACGGGCGATCGATTAAATACTTGGTGCTGGTACAATTTTAAACAAGATGACAAACCTGGCAATTGGCAGTTTCAATTTTACTTAGACGGTCAAAAAGTGACGCAAAATAGTTTCAAGGTCTTACCTTAAGATAGTTGTTCCGGGCTGGCAGTGAATTTTTTTGCCGTCAAAAGTTGGCGGACTCCAAGTTTCTGCATAACTTGCGTTCTCCCGATCGCTCTCGCATAAAGCACTAATAGTTTTTATTACATTGCTACCCTTTTCTTTGTAAGCAAATACTGCGCCCGTGTAGGATTTCCCGGGGTTCCTATCAGTAGGTTTGACGCTCGCGATCGCGCTTTCAAATTGTGCTGGTTCGCGGTGATTGTGCCTAGTTTGAACCGGGCCTATTGATGAGACGATCCTGTAATTATAGTTCTTGGTCTGTTCTTTAAGTCCAAGACCCAATTTTGCAATTGAATCGCTAAATTGGCCGTATTCTGCATAGTAAGCTTGCTGCGCTTTATTGATGGCTGAAATATATGCTTGGGCTTCTAAAAATGTCTTACCCCTTGGCCGGGACAAGGGCGGGACGATCGTATTGAGTTTGAAATCGTAACATGACGCCATGAGGCCAGCCACAAGCGCGCTGTAAATTGCAATCCTCGGCAGCAAACTGGATACTGGCAATCTCGATTTTTTACGGGCTTTAGCTACATTGACTGACATTTTTTTAACTGTCATAAAGTAAATTTGCCAAGCTTGTAGGGTGCGCCACAAGCACCCTACAGATTACAAATTATGCAGTTTCGTGCTGTTTGTGCCAAGCGGGATGCCACAGCAATTCCGCAGTCGATCGCTTCTCGACCATTTCAGGAGTAATCATACAGTTAGCCACATCCTTGCGAGAAGGCAACTCGTACATCACATCGAGCATTAACTCCTCTAAAATGCTGCGAAGAGCTCTCGCGCCAGTTTTGCGACGATAGGCCTCCTGGGCGATCGCCCGTAGCGCTTCCGGCTGAAATTCCAACTCCACGCTGTCCATCTTTAACAGCTTTTGATACTGCTTCACCAGCGCATTCCGGGGCTCAGTCAATATCTGCATCAAAGCTGCTTCATCCAGCGGCGAAATCACCGTCACCACCGGAATCCGCCCGACAAACTCAGGAATTAAACCAAACTTGACTAAATCGTCCGGCTGTACCTGCTGCAAAATATCAGCCGCCCGCTTGTCTTTCGCCGGCAAAGTCGAGTTGCTTTCGCTTTCCGTTGGCTGAATAAAGCCTAAAGATTTTTTACCCAAACGCTGTTCAACTATTTTTTCCAAACCGACAAAAGCACCGCCACAAATAAATAGAATTTTGCTAGTGTCAACTTGAATAAAATCTTGGTAAGGATGTTTGCGGCCGCCTTGCGGGGGAACATTAACCACTGTTCCTTCCAACATTTTTAGCAGGGCTTGCTGCACTCCTTCTCCCGATACATCCCTGGTAATCGAAGTGTTTTCGCTTTTGCGAGCAATCTTGTCAATTTCATCAATATAAATAATGCCACGTTGCGCCGCTTCAACATCAAAATCGGACATTTGCAACAGTCGCAGCAAGATATTTTCTACATCGTCGCCGACATATCCAGCTTCTGTCAGTGTCGTCGCATCGGCTACCGCAAACGGAACTTCGAGCATTTGCGCCAAACTTTGCGCTAACAAAGTTTTGCCACAACCTGTGGGGCCGACTAGCAGGATGTTGGATTTTTGCAATTCTACATCGCTGTCAGGGGAAGATTTGTCGCTATCTTTAGCTTGGTCAACGCTCAAGCGCTTGTAGTGGTTATAAACTGCTACAGAAAGGACTTTTTTTGCTGAATGCTGACCGATGACGTGGTTGTCTAAATGCTGTTTAATTTCTGTCGGTTTCGGAATTTGAGCTAAAACGATTTTCGATTTGTTCGATCGACCCGGGCGCCGCGTTCCTTGTCCCTGAGACTCTCGCACCTCTGATTGGGGAATCTGTTGACCAATTGTTTTACTGGAGTCAAAGAACTCCTCCTCTAAAATTTCATTGCACAGTTCCACGCATTCATCGCAAATGTAGACGCCGGGCCCAGCTATTAACTTGCGGACGTACTCCTGCGACTTGCCGCAAAAGGAGCATCTGAGATGGGAGTCATATTTTGACATATTTGCCTCTTAATTTACGGTTGCGGTTGCTTGTTTCGACTGGGGAAGTTGCCGCGGGAGCGACCTTAGCTTTGCCCTAGAAGGGTTTCCCGATCGGACACCCAAGCCAGTCAAGCTTCGCGATCTCTATTTCTAAGTTAACACTTTTGAGGCTTTAGTCATTAGTCATGAGTCATTCGAGCAAATTTGAATTTTTCATTTTCACTTGAAAATAAAGCCGCACGGGCTTACCATTTTTTGTATTCCAAAAATTTTCCCGACATAATTATTTTCACTCGATCGCCTTTTGGGTCTGCTTCTTTCTCGACATCCATAGTAAAGTCGATCGCGCTCATAATCCCGTCACCAAATTTTTCGTGAATCACTGCTTTGAGTGGCATCCCGTAAACCTGCATAATTTCATAGAAACGATAAATCAGCGGGTCAACCGGAACCGAGGATTCCAAAGAACCTTTTAAGGGAGGTTCACAGAGAACCGCAGCCATCTCGCTATCTAGTCCCAAAGCCGAGATAATTTTCTCGGCTTCATCTGCTGATGCGGTAGCTTGACGATAAAGAACCGCCGCAATCCAAACTTCGTCGCGCCCCAAAACTTTTTCCAAATCTGCAAAACTAATTCCCTTAGCTTTTTTAGCAGCCAAAAGCTTTTCTGTAATTCCTGAAATTGCCATTAAATATTCTCCCCTTCACTCCAGTGTCCGATGTGAAATATCTCTCACATTTTGGGGATTTTGTCAATACCAAGTTGAGAAAAAAATCGAATTGATAGCTCGGAACTTCAGCAAAAGCTGCTCTCGTCAACCCACAACTCATACAATTTGAGATTTGAGATTTGAGATGCTAGATTGGCAATGACTGATGACTATCAGGGTTGAGAGCTAGTCAACAGTTGCATTCTTTTTTCCAACTGGTATCACAACTGACAAATCCTAAAATAACTCATAACTGCCCTGGGGCAATGGTACAGTTGCAGTATATGTAATAAAAGTTACACACCCAAAGGCATCGGGCCTTCGGCAAACGGCTGAATTTTGATCGTGCTAGCCTGAAGCTCAATCCTCGCTCACGCAGCCAAAGACCCTTTACCACTCAAAACCGGCAACTGACAAAAGTATGGAGATTCAGACCAAAGATTACACGATCCAGTACGATCGCGCTACGCAAACAGTCACCTGTAGCGGCTCGTTCCGACTCAGCCAGGCGGAAGAATACGCACCGATCGTCGATCTGCTCAACGAAGTGGCTGACTCCTGCCCAAACACCGTTACTCTAGACTTGCGAAAGCTAGAATTTTTAAATAGTTCTGGAATTAATATTGTCTCAAAATTTGTGATCAAAGTGCGCCAGCAAAAAAATATTCAAATCGCCATCAAAGGTTCTAAACAGATCCCCTGGCAGATAAAATCCCTGAAAAACTTGCAGCGGCTGATGCCTTCCTTGCACTTAGAATTGGAATAATAACGAAAAAGGTAAAGATGAATCCCCGGCTAAGTCGGGGAACCAGGATGAGGGTGGCTGAAGTTAATCGGAATAAGTCATAGTTAAACTAGCACAAAACCCTAAAAAACTTCAGAACCGACTAAAAATTACCAATTTTCAATTGCTATGCAGGAAGAACCATCCACAGAACAGCTACTTTTCGACGTTCAGCGGCTGAGTGCGGAACTTGAAAACTTGAAGCGCGAAAAGGTTGACCTAGAAATTTTGCTGGAGACTACCACCGAACATTCAGATACGATGGAAGCTCACTTGCTGAGCAAAGCTCAGTTGGCACTGCGTTCAAGTGAAGAGCAGTTTCGGGCGATCGCCTCAGCAACTCCCGTGCCAGTATTGGTTTCTCGCCTCTGTGACGGCTTAATTCTGTATGCGAACGCTCAATTGGCTTCTCTCCTGAACATACCCCTAGAAAAATTGATCGGCTGCAGCACTCCAGACTTTTACTTCAACCCCGCCGATCGCCCAAAGGTACTGGAGGCACTTGCTAAAGAGGGATACCTGCAAAACTACGAACTCCACTGTAAAAAATCAGACGGCACCGCTTTCTGGGCGATGATATCGGTTCAGTCGCTGGTGTTTAACGGGCAGCAGACGGCATTGTGCGCCTTGTACGACCTCACCCAGCGCAAGGAAGCAGAACAAACCCTCCAAGAGAGCGAAAAGCGTCTCCGCCGCCAGAGTTTGGCTTTGTTGCAGCTAGGTAGGCAGAGGACTCTCAACAGCGGTGCGCTGAATGTGGGAATTCGCGAAATTACTGAGGCTGCCGCCCGCACTTTGGATGTGGAAAAAGTCAGCGTCTGGCTTTACAACCATGGAAGATTTGGAACTCGCTACCCCAGCGATCAGCAGCTAAATTTTACGGAGAGAGTGATCGCTCACAACCAAACAGAGCCACTCCATACAGACGCCACCCCCCCAGAGCAAAACGAGGGGGGCAATCATTCTAAGTTTAAAATCCCCAGCCTCAAATTAGTTTGTCTCGACTTGTACGATCGCACCCAGGAGCATCATTTGAGCCGGGAGTCCATATCGGCAAGCGATTTAAATTTATCAATTTTAGATGTTGAAGGCGACGCACCGGGCGAAAATTTGCGATCGGACAATGGTTTAGAACCTACGACAAAGACTCAAAACTCTCTACAAACAAATTTGTCCCACTCATCTTCCCTAGCCGAACATTCCGCTGTGCTGCCAAATGCCAGCAAGCCGAATTCATCCATATTAAATGTAGCAATTAGGCTCGGTGGCCAGATCGTGGGCATCCTCTCTCTCGAACATATCGGCGCCCCCCGCCAGTGGGCTCTGGAGGAGCGCACCTTCGCTGATTCTTTGGCAAATTTGGTAGCGCTGGCGATCGAAGGATTTGAGCGCCAGCGAGCTCAGGAAGCCCTTTCCAAAGCCAAAGCGCAGCTAGAAATGACCGTCGATCAGCGTACCACTCAACTCACCACCGCCAATAAACTGCTCCGCATCGAAATTGCCGAGCGAAAAAGAGCCGAAATAGCCTTGCAAGAAGCCTTACACAAAGCTGAAGCAGCTTCGAGAGCTAAAAGCACTTTTTTAGCCAATATGAGCCACGAGCTGCGGACGCCGCTCAACGCGATTATCGGTTACAGCGAAATGCTACAAGAAGAAGCACGGGAATCGGGACTAGAAGAAATCATTCCCGACACCCAAAAAATTTATAACGCCGGCAAACACTTGCTGACTTTAATTAACGATATTCTAGACCTTTCTAAGATAGAAGCCGGTCGGATGGAGCTTTATTTAGAAAAATTTGATCTCAGTAATTTAATAGAAGAAGTCGTTGCAACTTTGCACCCTTTGGTCGATAAAAATCACAATCAATTGCAAGTTTCTTGCTCTGAAAATTTGGGAGTGATGTATGCAGATTTGACTAAAGTCCGGCAAATTCTGTTCAATTTGCTCTCAAATGCCTTGAAGTTTACCGAAGGTGGAACGGTGCTGTTGAGCGCGACTCGCGAACCAGCAGGCGACAGCGATTGGGTTTATTTGCAGGTATCTGATACGGGGATTGGAATGTCGGCTGAACAGCAACAGAATTTGTTTCAACCTTTTATTCAAGGGGACGCTTCGACTACTCGCAAGTACGGCGGCACCGGTTTAGGATTGGCCATTAGCCGCTTGTTTTGCCAGATGATGGGCGGCGATATAACTGTTGAGAGTGAGTTGGAGGTCGGCTCTACTTTTACTGTTCATTTAAAGGCAAAGGTTGATATTAGTTAAAAGCAAGTTCGGAAATTAACAATGTAGGGGATTTAAGGGATTTAACGGGTGGGGGTTTGACCAGGAATTGTGTACCGGATTTAACGGATTTAACGGATTTAACGGATGGCAAAAGATGGAATAATTTCCCCATTACTAATTTTCCCATTACCAATTACCCATTACCAATTACCAATTCCCTTTTTAATTGTGACACCGATCGCGATCGACCTCTGTTGTCGATCACACAGTAGCATTTTTTTTCAGCCTAGAATACCTATATTATTCCAAGATTGTCCTGCAGGCACGATCGGGCGCCTCGCTGCATTCACAAGTCCCACCTCAACCTAATTAAGGCGGTGGGGGGTTGCTTCCAGAAAGGCAATTTGGTAAAAGTAATGCTATGGTCGCGAAGCAGTAGAAGGCAAAATTTAACAGGAAATCAGGAAGTTTCAAAAGTCTCTGGACGCAGAAACATAATTCTGCTTTTTGGCTTCATACTGCTTCTACGGGCGAGATAGCACTGCTGCTGAAAGCAATGCACAATTTCTCAGAATCAAAGGAGTGCATCTACATGATTAAACCTTGCAGTCAACCGCTAAAAATAAACCCTTTTACTTGTTATCGCGATCCGGCTACAGGCAGGTGGACTACTGTAGTTACAAGTGTTCCAAACACTGGCGAAACAGACTCTAGTTTAAAAGCAGAATCCGAAGGCGAAAACGAAGGTAAAGCAGAAACGATCCTTTCTGCTTCGCCTGCTGTCTCGGTGTCGAAAAAAGTCCTTTCTTTCTCCCTGCCTCCGTTTAAACACCGTGCCAAAAAATCTGCTGTTAGTGTCAGCAGGTAGCTATCGCGGGGGTCTAATCTAGTTTCCACGGTTAGTCCCCGGCGATCGTCAAACCACACAAAACAAACTTATCCATAGCCTAAACTGCCAAAAAGCGATATACTGGCAGCAAACTTTCTCCTGCAATATCCGTGAAGTATTTGCTCGATCGCTGCCTCCACTTTGTATGGACAGACCGACCAATTCGCCAGCGGGGAACAATCATCGTTGCTATCCCCATTATTTTTTTGTTTGCTTCGCTGCTAGCAATTGCAGCCCTTCGGCAGATTACCATACAGATAAGAGAGCGAGCAGATACTAATAGGGCAATACTTCAAGAAACTAACGGCTTGTTAACCCTCGTGGTGGATGCGGAAACGGGCATTCGAGGTTACGGGTTGACGAAGCGCCGCGCCTTTCTCTCACCCTACTTAGAAGCGAAGAAGAGTTTGCCTCCGCTGCTGGCTGAACTCAAAGTTATGGTTCAAGAAAACAAAGTGCAAGCTCAGCGATTTGAAGATATAAAAAAAAGTACCGAACAGCATATAAATTTCTTGCAAAACACTTTGAATAAGCTCGACAGTTCGGCAACAAGCGTGCAGTCGCCGGAAATAATTGAGGTGTTCACTCAAGGCAAATTGAGGAGGGATAACCTGCGCGCAAAAATTAATGTGTTTGCTAATGCCGGCGAAGCCTACCAGAAAGCTCTAGATCAGCAAAGACGGGATTTGATAGATTTCACTAATTTTGTGCAAGTTGCTGGTTTGCTTTTCGGCTGTTTGGGCGCCGGGGCTTCCTGGTATTTATTTGATAGTTTAGAGAAGGAATTGAGGAAGCGGGAAGCTGGCTTGGAAGAAAGTACAAGTCGCATTCAAGCTGTGGTAGACAATGCGGCTGACGGGATTATTACTTTGGACGCACGGGGAAATATTGAGTCTTTTAATAGGGCAGCAGAAAAAATTTTTGGCGAGAAAGCCGATCGAATAATTGGCTCTAACCTGCGGCGACTGATAGCTCAACCGCAGCCTTACAACAGCGTGGGGGATTATTCGATCGAATATTTTGTGTTACATCCCGATACTACGCTGAAGACTTACCAGCAAGAAACAGTTGGACTTCACCACGACGGAACTAAGTTTCCGATGGAGTTAGCTATCAGCGAAATGCGTCTGGCAAATCAACACTTGTTTATTGCGATTTGCCGCGATGCCAGAGGACGAAAACAAGCCGAGGAAACTCTGCGAAAGCAAGCACAAATTCTGGATTTGGCAAACGATACGATCGCGGTACTAGACTTGAATGGGGCAATTTCCTATTGGAATTTGGGGGCGAAGTGGCTCTACGGGTGGCGGAAATCACAAGCAATAGGAAAAAATATTCACCAGCTTTTACAAACAGAATGGGCCCAACCTTTTGAGGTAATTCAAAAAGTATTTTTAGAGAAGGGTTCTTGGCAAGGAGAACTGGTGCGAACTAAGAAAGACGGGACAAAAATAACGGTGGCAAGCCGATGGACTTTGCAGTACGACGATCAAGATCAACCGGTTGCTATTTTGGAAATCAGCAACGATATTAGCGATCGCAAACGCTCAGAAATTGCTTTAGCCCAAAGCGCCCAGCGGTTTCGTGCTACTTTTGAGCAGGCGGCAGTCGGCATGGTTCAAGCGAGTGTAGAAGGTAAATTTCTGTTAGTCAATCAAAAACTTTGCGAAATTTTAGGCTACAGCCGCCAAGAATTGCTGGAGAAAAGATTTCAGGAGATTACTTGGGCAGGAGATTTGGCAAGCGAACTGGAACTTGTGCGCCAATTGTTAGCAGGAGAAATTGAAAATTTCTCTCTGGAAAAGCGCTACATCCGCAAAGACGAAGAGTTGGTGTGGGCAAACTTGACGGTTTCGCTGCTGCGAGAAGAAAATGGCACTCAATTTCTGATGAGTGTGGTTGAAGATATTAGGGATCGCAAACAAGCGGAGGAATCACTGCGGTTGCGCGCTCAAGAATTGAGGTTAACAGCCCAAAATCTGGCTCAAACGACGAATGTTTTAAGAAAGCGGAATCAAGAATTAGACCAGTTTGCTTATGTAGTTTCTCACGATTTGAAAGCGCCGCTCAGGGCGATCGCCAATCTCAGCAGTTGGATAGAAGAAGACCTCAGCGAGTCGATGACAGAGGATACTCTGCACCAAATGAACCTGCTGCGTGGCAGAGTTCACAGGATGGAAGGTTTGATTGAGGGACTGCTACAATATTCCCGCGTCGGAAGGATTCAAGTGCCTTCTGAAATGGTAAAAGTTGAGAAGTTATTAGCAGAAATTATTGATTCGTTGGCGCCACCATCGGGATTTGAGGTGAAAGTTGAACCGGGAATGCCAAATTTTGTGACAGAAAGATTGCTGTTGCAGCAGGTTTTTTCTAATTTAATTAGCAACGCAATTAAGCACAACCGAGCTGAATCCGGTCACGTAAAAATCTCGGTTAAAGAGTTAGATGATTTTTACGAGTTTTCTGTAGAGGATGACGGGCCGGGGATTGCTCCTCAATATCACGATAAAGTTTTTGTAATTTTTCAGACCTTGGAAGCTCGCGATAAAGTTGAAAATACTGGGATTGGTTTGTCGCTGGTGAAAAAAATTGTCGAAGGTCAAGGGGGCAGTATTTCCATCGAATCTGCCGAAGGTGAGGGAGCAACTTTTCGGTTTACTTGGCCGAAGCAACCTATTAGCCAAGACGGAAAATAAAACAACTCTAAAAGTAGGAGGTTTACGGATTACCGCAATCCAAAGAGTAAATGTAGGGTGCAGACGGACTACAGAGAACCCGATAGCGACTGTTTAAACTGCATCACAACGGATTTCGATGATAAATCCATCAGGATCGTAAAAGTAAATGCCGCGTCCTGTAGGGCGAGTGACGGGGCCGCTATCGATCGCAATTTGATTTGACTTTAGCACTTCCAGAGCGCGATCGAACAAATCCGGATCAATATCGAAGGCTAAGTGGTTGGCCCGGGTAAAAGCTTTCTCCGGGTCTGGGTTTGGCGGTTCCAAGTCGGGCTGCCAAAATAAGTCAATAACAGTACCGTCTGGGGTAACGAAATTAGCGACTTTACCAGCGGCTACCATTTCTGTTAAAGTTGCGGGAATTTCTGCACCTGTTAGTTCGTGCAGGCCGAGAATTGTACCGTAGAAGTGGCGGGAAGCTGTCATGTCGCGCACGTTTAAAGCGATATGATGAACGCGGCGCAAATTCCCCGGCGCGAGGGCAATTTTGACGTTGTTTTCGGTAGTTTGCATGATTGTCAATTGCGAATGTTAAAATTGAATGTTTTTAGATTTATTCTAATCGTGCCCTGGAAAATAAACGTTTTAAGTTGGTAGTGAGGACTTCATGGGGGCCCAGAAACCGGTTTTTTTACCTTGGCTGCGGTCTACAACGGGTCTTTTCGTAAAAAAACCCGGTTTCTCAACAATTGTGCGTAAGTCCTAAGCTGTTGTGCATTTAATTTGTATGTTGAGGGCGGGCAGGATGCCCACCCCACAAGAGCAAAAATTTATTTGACTATGCAATTTAAATGCGGATTAGCTTAGTATTGTTATTTTTCTTTAGGAAACGATGCCATACCTACAAATAGCATGGCCAGACCACCTGCCAGAATTGCGAAGGCAAGTAAACCTACCACTAAATCTAATCCCGATGTATTTTCCATTAAATTAAACTGTTCTCCAATTACATACAATCATCGGTATTTGTTCATGGTTTACTGCTTGCAAACAATGAGGAAGAACAGAAAAAAAATAGCTTTTAACTTATTGGAAAAAAAGCCTATTAATTTTTTCCCTCTTCCCTAAACATCCATCCGTTAAATCCGTTAAACCCTGTACACTGCTTAGTTGTCGAACTTCTTATTTCGCCAATTCTCGATCGATAGCAGCGATTAGTTCGGGCGAATCGGGGCCAACACTGCTGCGGAATCTGGCAACCACTTCACCCTGTTTGCTAACTAAGAATTTCTCAAAATTCCAGGAAACCTCACCCTTGGGATCGACTGCACTCGTAAGCTTAGCGTACAGCGGGTGCTGCTGAGTGCCTTTAGCGCGTACTTTGTCAAATAATTCAAAGGTGACGCCGTATTTTGTAGTACAGAAATTGACGATTTCTGGGTTACTTCCGGGTTCTTGACCTCCGAAGTCGTTGCAGGGAAATCCTAAAACACGGAGTCCAGCCGCGCTGTACTTCTGGCTTAATTCTTCGAGTCCTTTGTATTGAGGTGTATAGCCACATTTGGAAGCTACATTAACTATCAAGAGTACCTGGCCAGCGTACTCTCCTAGCTGCTTGTCTTCGCCTGCGATCGTTTTTACTTTAATGTCGGAGATTGTGCTGGGCATTTTCAAATACTTTTAAATTTGACCACCACGATTTTACCGCAAGTCGGTACAATTTTGTCTAGAGGTCGATCGCTCAAAATTTCAATATCCCGGTCGCGGCGGGTTTACGCATCTCAAACTTATATTATAGATATGGGTGAACCCGCCCCTACCAAAATTACGGTTAATTGACCGAACATGATCTTAGTAGATGGCGGTGAACTTTCTCCCCAGCACGACTCGCCACAATCCGCTGTTAGATTTAACTCTCTGAGTGGTGTTCCGTCATCCATTTTTGGTAAGTATCCTCAAGTTGCTTGTCTTCGAGAACGAGTTCTAGGCGGACTTTGACGCAACCGTGACGGGGTTGAGAGGCGATCGAATTTAATATTTTGCTAGCTTTCTGCACAGAGGTAAATTCAGCCTTAACTGTCGGTTCTTGGCGATCAGTCTTAATCTCCGTAAAATCTATACCGGTGATGCTTCCCTCGCCTAAATCTATTTCGGCTAACACCTTCGGATCGTCGCCGACTTGTTCGACAATCAGCTTTTCCCACTGGATGGGCACTTGTACCATCCGAGTTTCAATTTCTTTACGCACTATAACTTCGCCGACTTTGCGCTTGCTGCGATTGATCACCAATCGTTCTTCTAGCAGGCGAATTACTTCTTGATCGACAATATCGAAGTTTTCCTCATCCTCATCTGTCTCCAAATTTGGATCTGTGAGCTCGGCATCTGTTAGATTTGACATAGCTGTTGAGGGATTGGTTAACTCACTGTTGCTGAATTCACTATTCGCTTCTGAAGCATTTTCTAAATACTGACTCCCCGCATTTGCCGAAACTACCGGCAGCAGATCGACTCCATCCGAATTAATAGTTACAAACAGCGCTTTTTGGTGATAATCTACTTTTTTTAGCAGCTTAATACTTAATAAAAAAGTGCGGGGATTTTCGCTGTCTAGCCCGGTCACCACAAAGTTTAACTGACCGTTAGCATCAAAATAGACATCTTTAACTTTGCCGACCAAGTGACCTTGGTTGTCTTTGACGGTAAAACTTTTTAGCTTAGTTCTGACTTTTTCGGGTACCCGGTTGAGACGGGTTATTGATTTGGCAGTTGCTATCTTTTCTGCTGATGCTTGACCGTTCATTTTTTAAACTTTCCTGCTTAGGGATTTTTATTATGAATTGGTAAGGGTAAATTGGTAAAGGCGGGGCAAGTGCATAAACTTTGCCAAAACCAGAAAAGTTTTGTACCCCCCCCGCCCCTCACATAGGAATTACGCGATCGCTACCAATCCAATCAAACCTGCGCGGTGACAGAATTATGTCATTAAGACGCAATTCCTATGCAATAGCTGTTGCGGTTGGTTTAGATAGCTTTATTATCTACAACCGCAGTTCCATCGGTCTTAACGTCTAATTCTTCACGACGCAAGGTTTCTTCGCCCTCAACCGTGCTGCGAACAACTTCTTTTCTGACGTTGACCTCTTCCCGGACGAAAGCTTCCTTGTGAATGTCGGCCGTTTCTTCGTAGACTTCCATGCGTGCAACTTCTCCTGATTGGAAGTCAGCCTCACCGACTGAAACTACTCGACCCGCTTCTACCGGGGTTACTCGATCGATTACGACTCGTTCTTTTTCAATGGGTACTGAAGCTCGCGCTGTTTCAGTTTCCACGCGCTTGCCAACTGCTACTTCGCCTGTTTTTGCGCGGTGTTTGTTGGCAATCAAGCGTTCTTCATAAAGCTTGAGATTTTGGTGCTGCTGTTCGTTGGTTTCGTAGAGGGGGCGGTCCATATCGTAGCTGTAGCTGCTGCGATCGTAGCTAGCAGGAGTTGCAGGAGTTGCAGTGCTTGCAGTGGCAGTTCCTTCATTGCGGTAGACGCCTCTTACCTGTTCTTCGCGATCGTAATCTAATGGTTCTAATTCATTGTAAGCCGGCAATTGTTCTGCTTGAGCTTTGTTGCGAAGGCCTGTGGCGTGGACGCGACGGGATCCGTAGTCGAAGCGGGCCGAGCCGATTGGCAACAATACTTTTTTGCCAAAAATCCAAATACCGGTATCAATTACCAGATAGCGGAAACGACCAGTGTCATCAACCAAAGCATCATAAACCGTGCCTACTTTTTCATCAGAGTCGCCAGCATAAACATCAAATCCCTTGATGTCGTCTCCAGCAAAGATTTCTTCCTGATAATTAGGATAAAATTCTGCTAATTTTTGAAGTGCCATGTATTTTTTCCTCTTTGCTCTACTTAAATTAATAGTAGAAATTAATTCGTTCACTTCCCTCTCCCTAAAGTCAGAAGTGTATTATTTAGGTTGTTTAATACTATAGGAATAGTACGGCATCTCTGCCTCGGTGCTAGCGCGCTCAGCTATTTTAAAGATTCTAAAACTCTACAATCGTCAATTTTATAACAAGTATTAAAACTCAAAGGCAACGGTAGGGACATGGCATTGCGGTGTCCTACTCCCCCTGCTGGACACTCCTTTGTGCTGTGCCTACTGTTAATAATTGTTAACTAGGTGGTGAATAATCAATATTATATAGTAATACACAAAAATCAAAGCCCCTCATCTTGCAGGAGAGGGGCTTCAGGAAAGCTAGAAATTTTAAGTTCAGAGTTGATTGAATTGATTTCTGATAGCTTCTATCCGACTGCGGTTAACCCCCAAATCGGACTGTCCCAGACGCGAAGCCGATCGCACATGAATGACTTTTGCTCCATCATCTACCAAAAATTCAACGTCATCAACAAACCCCATCAAAGCACTGGTGAACTCGGCATAGAGGTAATTATCAGTTGCCGTGATAATTTTAGTTTTTCCATAGGAGTCGATCGCGCCTTTGAGCTTTGCCATCGCTTCACTCTGGGATGAAGTGTATGCCAAAGGCTCAATTTTGTGTTCGGCATCTTCACTGAAGCTGCTGACGCAGTTGGGGGAACTCGGGCACGCTGCGAGTTTTCCTGACTGAATCCCGATATTGGCAGGTCTTGTTCCAGCAAACATTGTTTTTTCTCCGGGTATAGCGATAAAAGTAGCGATCGAAAGTGCCGCTACTGCTAGCAATGACATTAAAATAACTAGGACTTTTTTCAACGCTGTCGGCGATTTTGTTTCAACTGTTTGCAAAGGATTAGCCCTCCTGAAAGTATAAATGCGGTATACTTTTCATATTAATTGAAATTTCCATCAAAAAGTTAAAAAGACTTCTTTTGTTCTTCAATTAACCAGTAAGTCAGCATTCTTCCTTTACCCTTAACCGGGATATGACCCCGTTCTTCCAAAACAAACTGCTCTTTCAAACGCTCGTAACTCGCCGCCGTCACTTGAATTTTACCAGGCAATCCGTTCGACTCCATGCGTGAAGCAACATTAACAGTATCCCCCCACAAATCATAGCTAAATTTACTAATCCCAATAATTCCAGCCACCACAGAACCGCTGTGAATTCCGAGCCTCAATTGAAAATTTTCTCCCATTTTGGCATTAAACCTTCTCAAAGCTGCCTGCATCTCCAAAGCTAAAAGCGCGATCGCCTCAGAATGATCCTCCCGCGGCGTCGGCAAACCCCCAACCACCATGTAAGCATCCCCAATCGTCTTAATCTTTTCCAACCCGTGCAATTCAGACAACCTATCGAACTCGGAGAAAATTCCGTTCAAAATTTCTACCAACTGCGTCGGACTTTTGTGAGCAGAAAACTCTGTAAAACCCACCAAATCAGCAAACAAGACGCTCACCTCATCAAAATGATCCGCTATCAACTTTTGCTCTTTTTGCAAGCGCTCCGCAATAGGTTTCGGTAAAATATTCAGCAGCAATTTCTCGGTTTGCCCTTGCTGCATTTTCAGCGCTGCTTCAGCTTGTTTCCGCTGAATCAACGAACCTAGCTGCGTAGCAACCGCGCTCACTAATTCCAACAAGCGCGGCTGACATTTCAGAACTTTTTCTCGATAAAAAATTAAAATCGCTAAGACTTGATTGTCCGCCAAAATTGGCACCCCAAAAGCAGCTTTCAATCCCACATTCACGGCAATTTCCGATCGCAAAAAAACTTGTGACGGTGCAGTAGAAACATCCTCGATCCATTCAGACTGCTGCGACTGCCAAATCCTCCCCGGGAGTCCCACACCAGGAGCAAAAGTTAACTGCCAACTTGTTTGTCGGAATTGGGCAAAACTGGAGTCACTGACGTACCTGCCTGTAGCGCATTTTAAAAAGCCCTCACTGCAAGGAATCCAAGCTTCGCCTAGATTCCATTCAATAGTTTGGCAAATTAAACCTAAAATCACATCTATAGCCGACTCAAAATCCTCAGATTTGCTAATAGCTTGAGTCGCTTCTAGCAGCAATCTCGTTTCCATTTCCACCTGGTGGCGTTCAGCGATTTCCTGGTGCAACTGGATATTTTGAGCGGTCAATTTTTGATTTTTTTCTTGCAATTGCATTTGCAATGAACGCACAGTAAGTTGGTTGCTCACTCGTGCCAATACTTCTTTAACCTGAAAAGGTTTGGTGATATAATCGGCTCCGCCAACTTCAAAGGCTTTGGCTTTATTTATTCCTTCTTCTAGCGCGCTGAGAAAAATGATAGGAATTTCCCTAAATTGCGATTGTGATTTTAATTTTTTACAGAGTTCGTAGCCGTCAATATCCGGCATCATAATATCGAGTAAAATCAAATCGGGGGCACTAGATTGAATTGCATCTAACGCCGAAAAGCCATTAGTAACAGGCCGAACTTTATAGCCATTTTTTTGCAAAATTCTAATCAACAAACGCAGATTATCTGGCGTATCGTCAACCACTAAAATATCTGCTTGATAGTTTTCAGTTTGTTCCGCCTTGATCTCCATTATCTGATTCCTCCGCCTCGGCAATTAAATTGAGTATTTTCTGGTAATCAAAATTATCGAGATGACCCTGGAGGATTTCCGCTAATTCAGGATGAGCATCCCTTATTTCCTCGATTGTCCTGGCAATTAAGTCAAAATCAGCACTGCGGATTACTTGCTTCATATTGTCTATCCATTCTGCGGGAAGTTTAGGCAAATAAGCAAGCCCAGCATTAGAGTGAGTTCCAGATAGATTATTTCGATCGCCTATTGAGATAAAGTCCGTTGAATTAGAGTAGAGATACTTCACCCCCAAATGTTTGTTGAGGGTATCAAATATATCTGTTTTACGGAAAGGTTTGCTAATAAAATCGTCGCAGCCGACCAATAAAGCAAACGCTTGCCTCCCTTCAATTGTACTAGCTGTCAAAGCAATAATCTTTGGAATCGGGGAGTCAGGATCGGAAATATTCCTTTCCCCGTGTCCTTGCTGCTCTGGTTCTCTCTGCTTGATTCTAGCCTTAATTTGTTTAGTAGCTTCGTAGCCGTCCATCACGGGCATTCGCACATCCATCAAAATTAAGTGCGGATGCCAATATTCCCACATTTCTATTGCTTCCTGGCCGTTGGTGGCTTGTTCCACCCCGAAACCCAAGGGAGAAAGCATTTTGACTAAAAGTTGGCGGTTGTCTTCGCGATCGTCCACAATTAAAATCCGGTAGTACGGTTGATTGGGTTCCAACCCACTAACTTCGCGGTTAAGTTGCGGATCGGGAATCTCAGCAGCATAAACCGCACCTACTGGAATTTCAAATTTAAAACTGGTGCCGACTTCCCGTTGACTTTCTACCACAATTTCTCCTCCCATCAGGCGGACAAATTGACGGCTGATATTTAATCCTAAACCCGTGCCTTTCTGAGTTTTTTGACCCGAAGCTGTTTGCACAAAAGCCTTAAAAATATTCCCCAATTCTTCAGGAGCAATCCCAACTCCTGTATCTTCAATTTCAAACATAAGGAAAAACCCCGAAGCAGTAAAATCCTCAGCATCATCCCTCAATTCTACCTGGGTCAAGTTACTGCTGTTACTAGCAAAATCCCGAATACTTCTTGTGGTATCAAAGCAAGATATCGGACTGTCCAATACATCAATAAATCCCGATTTGTCTAACTTTATAACTCTTAAGATGATTTCTCCTCTTTGCGTAAACTTAATCGCATTACTCAAAAGATTAATCAGCACTTGCCGCAGTTTAATATCATCTGTTCGCACATACTGAGGAACGTCAGCATCGCGCTGGAAACACAACTGCAATTCTTGAGTTTGTACCCGCAGTTGAAACATATCTTGCAAATCGTCAAGCAAGCGGTAGAGATCGAAGTTTTTTGGGTTGAGCGTCATTCGCCCCGCTTCGATTTTTGACAAGTCTAAGACTTCATTGATCAAGGTTAGCAAGTGTTCGCCACTACGGCGAATAATTCTCATATTTTCTCGGTTCTCGACAGTAAGATCCGGGCTGGGTTCCATGATTTGTGCAAAACCGAGTATAGAATTGAGAGGGGTGCGTAACTCGTGGCTCATATTGGCAAGAAAGGTGCTTTTAGCTTTGTTTGCTGCTTCAGCAGCTAATACGGCTTGTTGCAGTTGTTCTGTGCGTTCGTCAATTTGGGCTTCTAATGTGTGGTGGTAATCTGCTAGTATTTTTTCGGCTTGTTTGCGATCGCTAATATCTTGAAAAGCTGCGATCGCATAAGCAATATTTCCGCTAGCGTCAAAAATCGGCGTCGTATTGATCTCGATCGCAATTACTTTGCCATCTTGACGGATTTCTACATCGTCAACCTTGACAGATTCTCCTTTCAGTGCGCGCAAAATTGGCAGATTATCCGGCGAGTACAGCTCACCAGTATTGGCAACATAAAGTTGATAAGTGGCAGCTAATTGTTCCGCAGTGCTTTCCGGGATAGTGTCTGCACCCAGCAAATCCCGCGCTGTCTGGTTGAAATAGGCGATCGATCCATCGGGATGATAAACAGATACCCCCACTGGCAAAGCTTCTAAAAATTGACTCAGGCGGCTTTCACTCGCAGACAGCGCCTCATTTGCTAACTTTAACTCCTCGTTTACTTCTTGCCGCTTATGAATTTCATCGGTTAACTTTTGGTCTTGCAAGTAACTGTGAACTGCTTCTACTACCGTTAATTTTAAGTCTTCATTTTGCCAAGGTTTAGGGATGTAACGGTACAATTTAGCATACTTAATAGCATTGCTAAGAGCTTCCAAATCTGCTTGCCCTGTCAGCATAATTGTCAGCGTATCTGGCGAGCTTTCGTGAATTTTTCTGAGCAGTTCATCCCCTTTAATATCCGGCATGATATAATCGGAAAGCACCAAAGCAATCTCGTATTCATCTGCCTGCAAATCAGCCAGCAAATCTAAAGCATCAGCCCCCCCTTCAGCAGTTTCAATTATACACCGATCGCCGATCGCCTTTTTTAGTTCAATCTTTAAACTGTTCAAAACGTCAGGTTCATCATCAATACAAACAATCACAGGTTTTTTCATAACTTAGCCAGCCCAGATTTTATAGTCTCTATTAACTCTTTGCTTTGCCAGGGTTTGTACAAACAACAGTATAAATCTGCTTCTTTTACTGCCCGCCGAACGGCCGCTGCATCCGCTTGTCCAGTCAACATCACCTTAATGATTTTAGGATATTTTTGGTGAACTTTAATTAAAAGTTCGTCACCTTTAATTCCCGGCATCAGCCAATCAGAAACAACCACAATTACCTGAGATTCTTCTTGAAACTCCTCAAGTAAATCCAAAGCTTCATCACCACTTTCAGCTAATTCATAAAAGTAATCATTTTTGAATTCCTTCTTTAGCTGCATCTTGAGAGTATTCAAGATATCTGGTTCATCATCAACGCAAAGAATTATAGGCTTATTCATCTTTTACTCTCTGCTTAAATTTGAGTAGGTTTACCGACATAACTTGCTTTTAGGTTATTGATTTCGGGCAAGAATGTAGGATATCTGTCCCCTATCTTATACCATTTTAGATTTTAGATTTTAGATTTTAGATGGGAATGACTAATTTCATAAGGGTTGGGAACTTGCCTACAGTTACATTTTTTTAAAACGTGGTATTATTTTAATAGGACTTCCGAAGATAAACCCGCTTTCTTGTAATAAATCTTGTATTTGTCAGTGAGACAGGGACGAGTATCACCGGAAATCAGCCCCCGGCAGGTAAGTTTTGTTTAATAAATTGGCAGCGAGACTGTAAAATTTGTCTGCCCCGGTACAGAATCTACAGCAATTGTGCCTTCGTGTTTTTCCACAATTTTTCTCACAATATCCAGTCCCAAACCGCTACCTTCGCCCGCAGATTTAGTCGTAAAAAAGGGCTGAAAAATTTTGGGAATAACTTCTGGGGGAATGCCTTTGCCGTTATCAGTAAATTTGAGGAAAATATTGGCCTCTTGCTGCCGAGTTTCAATCGTCAAAATACCTTTATAATCCATTGCTTGCAGGGCATTATGAAGGAGATTCGTCCAAACTTGATTTAAATCATCGGGATAGCACATAATTTCGGGTAAATCTCCATAATTTTTAACTACTTCTATACCGTGTTTAAGTTGATTTTGATAAAGGGTTAACACCGTTTCAATGCCATCGTGCAAGTTCGCCTGGACTTTTTCTGGTTTGCTATCAAAATGAGCGTAAGTTTTTAGGGCAAATACTACTTTCCCCGACTTCGCTGTTGCTCTTTGGATCAGGCTAATACTTTTTTTAAAGCTCGCAAACTGGTAAGCACTATTTAAAACCACTTCCCAATCCGGCGATTTAAAAAGTGGCAAGAACTCTTCTATTTTTTCATAAATTTCCATGTCAACTAAAGTATCCGCAATTTCCTCGGAGTTTTCCACAAATTCTGCCATCAACTCCCCCGTCAACTGCTGCTTAAATTTCCGCTTCTCTCTGCTCGTAAATAAAGTTTCTTGATCTGTAGTTCTGTAGAGTAAATTAAAAAAATAACCTTGGTTTTCGTGAGAAAATTCTTGAAAAATTTTAGGAAAGTTTTGTAAAAACTCATCCGAAAAATTAGCTATATTATTGATAGAGGAACCTATAATGCCTAGGGGGGTATTAATTTCGTGGGCAATGCCGGCAATTAGTTGTCCGAGAGCGGCCATTTTTTCCGATTGAATCAAATGCTCTTGGGTGGCTTGGAGTTGGTGCAGCGCCGTTGCTAAATCTTGATTTTTTTCTTGCAAAGTTTGTTGCAGGGAACAAATTTTTAAATGAGTTTCTATCCGGGCTAAAACTTCTTCAACCTGAAACGGTTTAGTGATAAAGTCTACTCCTCCAACTGCAAAGGCTTTAACTTTATCCAGCACGTCATTAATCGCACTAATAAAAATAACAGGAATGTCTTTGGTAATTTCAGAAGCTTTGAGTTCCTGGCAAACTTGATAGCCGTCCATCTCTGGCATCATAATATCCAGCAGCACTAGATCCGGGGGTATTTTTTGAGCAGCAGACAATGCTAGCTTGCCATTGGGTACGGGGCGAACTTGATAGCCTTTTTCGCTCAAAATTCCTGCCAGCAGCCGCAGATTTTCTGGCGTATCGTCCACTACTAAAATATTAGCTCGATTGGTTTTAGGTGAAGTTGAAGTCATCGGGTATTTACTGTTTCTCGCTGAGTTCGATTATGTTCAAAATTCTGTCATATTCAAAATTATTAATGCAATCTTGAAGCTTGCCCGCAAGAGAGAGATTGACAGTGCCGATTTGTGCGATCGAAGTTGCGATCGCCTCCATGTCCACACTCAAAATACTTTGCTTGAATTGGGCCATCCAGTCTGGAGAAAGAGAGGCGAAAGCCTCCGGTGTCAGCACCTCCTGAGTTGACTCCTCTACACCTGTGGCACTTACTGCGGGTGGATCTTCATAAATATAGCGTACTCCTAAATGTTTTCCCATTGCCACAAAGATATCCTCCTCTCGGAACGGTTTCCGCATAAAATCATCGCAACCCGCCGAAAGAATCACCGCCCGTTCTTCCTCCAAAACGCTAGCAGTTAGGGCCACGATCGCCGTTGCTTGCCCGCCAGTTGTAGTTTTAATCTGTTTCGTTGCCTCGTAGCCGTCCATGACAGGCATTCTCATGTCCATCCAAATCAGATGCGGTTCCCACTCCATAAAAATATCAACCGCTTCTTTACCGTTATTCGCTTCTCTCAACTCAAATCCGAGTGGACTGAGAAGTTTTACCAACAGTTGGCGGTTCAAAGGTTTGTCGTCCACAATTAGCAAGCGATAACTCGGCTGATTCGGTTCGAGGGCAACAACTCGACGTTGAGTTTTTTTGCTTTCAATATCACTAGCTTCAACCAGATGAACTTGGATCTCAAACTGAAATACTGCACCCTTTCCGATCTCGCTGCTAACAGTAATTTCACCTCCCATTAATTGCACGAATTGGCGGCTAATAGCTAAACCTAAACCCGTTCCTTCCTGAGAATCTTTACCTGTTTTCGTCTGCACGAATGCTTCAAACAACTGATTAATTTCCTCAGCAGCAATGCCTGCACCAGTATCTTGAACTTCAAAATGCAGCCAGTAGCTGCCGGGCAATTGGTCAGTGCTGTTTTTATGTATATTCCGCCTTCCTGCTTTGACTTGCACCGACACTCCCCCTTCTGAAGTAAATTTAATTGCATTATTGAGCAAATTAATTAAGACTTGCCGCAATTTAACTTCATCAGTACAAATGTAATGGGGAACTTCTGCGTCTCTATCGAAGATTAATTGCAAACCTTTTTGCTCAGCTTTGAGACCAAACATATCTTCTAAATCGTCGATGAGTTGGTACAAGTCGAAGCTTTTTTCATTAATCGTCGTGCGTCCGGCTTCGATTTTTGACAAGTCTAAAACTTGGTTAATTAAAGCCAGTAAATGTTCGCCACTCCGCAAGATAATTCCGACATCTTCTTGATTTTCCTGAGACAACGTTTTACTGCGGATCATGACTTGAGCAAAGCCGATAACCGCGTTCAGGGGCGATCGCAATTCGTGGCTCATATTGGCGAGAAAGGTACTCTTAGCTTTGTTTGCAGCTTCGGCCGCTTCTTTTGCCTGCTGCATTTTGATTTCCGCTTGTTTGTTATCAGTAATGTCTTTAATAAAACCTTCGTAGTAAAGTAGATTTCCTGCTTCATCGCAGACAGCGCGACAATTTTCGGAAATCCAGATTATACTGCCATCTTTACGGTAGATTTCCGATTCAAAGTTTGATAGTATCCCGTACTCGTTTATCAGCGCTGCAAATTCGTCGCGGCGGTTCGGTTTCACGTAAAGCTGGTTATTGAAATTCGGCTGTGCTGCTATTAAATCTGCCGGCGAGTCGTAACCATAGATGTTAGCTAAAGCGGGGTTAGCGCTGATGTATTTCCCGTTAATAGCAGTTTGAAAAATTCCATTCAAAGCATTTTCATAAATGTTGCGGTACTTTTCTTCTGCTTCCCGGAGGGCAGTTTCTGCTTTTTGGCGATCGGTAATATCACTAGAAATAGACAAAAAACAAGCTTCTCCCTCAATATCGATGGTTTCTATAGACAGCAGTGCCGTTCTTTCTGTACCATTTTTATTGCGAAACCTCAGCTCATAATTGTGAATAGCCGTCTTGTTTTTTAACATTTGAATCATGCGATCGCGCTCTCCCAAACTCGCCCAGAAATTGAGTTCTACCGCTGTTTTTCCAATAATTTCTTCGTGACTGTAGCCCATCATTCGACAAAAGCTCTCATTGGCTTCTATGTGGCGACCATCGGTGATTCTAGTCAGGGTAATCGCATTAGGACTTAAACGAAAAGCTTTAGAAAACTTTTCTTGTGCCTTGGCAAGATCGGCGGTACGTTCGGCAACTTGCACTGCTAAATTGTCGTTGTATTCCCTTAATAATTTTTCGGCTAGTTTGCGTTCTGTAATATCTTGAAAAGCACACATTCCGTAAATAATATTTCCTTGGGCGTCGTAAATAGGAGTTCCCGAAATTTGCATGGGAACAGTTTGGCCAGCCGAGGAGATTTCAATGTCATCAACAGTTACACTTTTGCCCTGCAAAGCATTTAACATTGGGTCGCGTTCCGCCGGATAAATTTCCTGAGTTCCAGCTAAATAAGCTCCGTAGGATTGGCGCAAATTTTCGGCATCTGCTTCCACAATTCCTTGACCTAAAAGCTGCTTTCCTATAGGATTAATGTAGTGAGGTTGACCATTTGGCTCTGCAATAAAAATGCCTAGCGGTACTGCATTGAGAAATTGTTTAACTCGGTTTTCGCTTTCCGATAGAGAAGTAAATGAATGCTGCAATTGCTCGGCCATGCTGTTAAAAGCAGTCGCAAGTTCTCCGAGTTCATCTTGGCGATTTAGAGTGAGCTTTGTATCCCATTCATTCCGCGCCAAAGCTTTCGCCGCCGCATTCAATCTTAAAATCGGCTGCACCACCCATTTAGCAGTAAGAATCCCCAGAATTGTCGCCCCGATCAAAGCTGCAACCGATAGCCAAAAAGTCGTGCGCGTATTGGCGTTAATTTGCTCCATAAAGTCGGATTCTGGCACAACTACTACAATCAGCCAATCCAACCCTCGATCATCTTTAAAAGGAGCTACCTGAATAAAATTTCGTTTGCCGTCAACATCAAAAGTAAGTTGTTGAGAATTATTGATTTTAACTAAGCTATCGTAGGATTTATCTAAATGCTGTGCGGTTTCTCGAATTACCGGATTCTCGCTTTCTGAAGCTTTGATGCGTCTGGTTTCTTTACCTTCCACCACGAATTCTGGACTCGACGTTGAAGTGGCAATTAACATCCCCGATCGCTCCATGACAAAAGTTTGTCCCGATTTGCCAATTTTCAGGCTAACGAGAAATTCTTTGATTCGGGAAAACAGCAAATCGCTGCCAGCTACTCCTAACAAGTTTCCAGCATCGTCGTAGATAGGCAAAGCAGCAGTAATTGCCAGTTCCCTAGTCAAAAAATCTGTATAAATTTGACTCCAAATAGGTTTTTTTGCCGCTGCTGCTGCTATGTACCAAGGGCGAACTCGCGGGTCGTAAATATCGGGTGAAAGTTCCACTAATTGAACGCGGCTTCCCTGAGAGTCCGCAGTATATCGAGCTAATTTATTGCCAGTAGAGTTGTCGGCAGCCGATATCAAAATCCGTTCTTGAGTGCGGATTGCTCCCGAGTGTTCTCCATTTTCTTTGCCTGTGTAAATGATGCTGATAGAATCAAAATATTGAATTTGTTCGAGGAAATGATGTTCGAGTTTTTGCTTTTCTTCTAGGTTCAACTGCCCCAATTTTATGCCTTGAACGTTCAGGTGATTGACAATGTGGGGAATTGACATATAATTTTCCATGCGGTCTTTGATGCGATCGCTAATTTCTCCTCGCAACTGAGCGGCAACATCGTTGACTGCCCGCTGACCGTTTTGGAAAGATAGCCAACCTACAACTCCTACGGTGCCGACAATTTGCACTAAAAAAGGAACCACTAGCACCGTTTGTAATGGAGCTTTGCCGATAAATTTTGTAGCCAAACGATTGAGGGGTTTAGGAAACATATTCATCTTAAGAGGAATTAAAATTTGCAGTTGAAATTAGTAGATTTTATAATCTGAGAGCGAAAGACCAGCGAGTAATATCAAATCCGGTTTATTACTCATTATCAAATTGTTTGAACTCGATCTTTAAGAGTTTTTAGGACTTCCGTTCTCACTAAGGATCGTCGATTAAATAACTTCGTAGGTTGGGCCCGTGGAACGGGCCCAACCTACAAAAAATGCAAGTTATTTAATTCTCATTCCTAAGTCGAAATCATCTTATGTATTGCACCATTCTCAATAAGCTTTTTATGAACAGGCTTTCCGGCCTGTTCCACAATAAAATTCACTTTTTGGGGAACAGGCCGGAAAGCCTGTTAAGCGAGAATGGTGCAACATCTCAGTTTTAACAAACAGTAGCTAACAAGAACTCCGCCCAAAAACCTGCATTTACCTGCGATTCAACTCCATCCTTTCGCCGTAACGTAAAAGCATATCCAAACTCTCCAAACGATTTTGCCAAGTTTGCACTTGATAGCTATTTTCGGCAGAATGCAAGCGCATCGAAGATTGAAATTGAGATTGAAAACTCCCCAACAATCTTTTAGCAGTTGCTAAAGTTTCTCTAGAAGGATTTGCCGCCAACTTGCTCAAAGCTTGCGCCAATTCATCCGCTCGACTTTGCAAAACTTTCAGTTCAGATTCCGACACCCGCAACTGATTGTTAGCCAACAAAAAACTCCATTCCTGCTTGAGAGCAGTATACCGCGAAGCCGCCGCCGCAAACGGCTGTCGGTAAGGAATGGGCTCCGCTGCAGAAGTGGAACGCACTGGCGTGCCTTGAGTGCGGTTAAAAAACCCCTGCATCCCGCTGCTGATACTTTCCACCGCAAAAATAGCATAGCCCCCTGTCGGCAAATCGCGCAAAGCTTGAATTTGGTCGATCGCCACAACTTCCGGGAGAGTCAACAACTTAACCGAAGGAGAAATCAAAGCCGAACCGATCATTTGTTCATTTACCAGCGGTTCGGTGATGCGCTGAAGTCGGTTAGTATCCAAAGCATAAGTCATCGGCACAATCAAATCTACAATGCCCTGACGAGCCCAAACTTCCCAATTTTGCTGAATTTTGTAAATCCGCTGACTTTCCGGGTGCGGAAACACCGCCACCGACAGAATAGTGCGCGGATAATTCTGTCGCAAAAGCTGAGAAACTTCAGCTACAAAACTATTAATTTGATGAGTTTTAAACTCAACCCACTGCCGCCACAAACTGCCGTTCCTAGGCGAAATATTCACCGGATCTGCACCAGTCAACTGCCTAAATTGCTGCCTCGCCGCAATACCGTAACCGTAAGTAAAATTCGCATTATCATCCTGAAAAGGATAGCGAATATAGTCTAATTGCACCCCATCTACTTTGTAGTTGTTGGCAATTTCACTGACAATTCGCAGCAAATAATTACGCGCTTCCGGATTCGCCGGATCGAGATAAAATTTACCATCGTTAGGATTTTGCGTGCGTCCTTTATTGTCAATATTTGCCCACTGTGGATGAGCGGAAAGCACCGGGCCTGGATAAGAACTAGGCTGGCCAATTAAAGTATTGTGGCGCTTATTTCCTGTGGCAAAAACCCAAACCCAAGCGTGCAGTTCCATGCCTCGCTCGTGGGCTAATTTAACCGCAGATGCCAGCGGGTCCCAGCCAACTGTTAGGGGGTTTTGTTGCGGTGCAACTTGACTCGGATAAATCGTATATCCGGCATTCAAAGTTTCAAAGAAAACGGTATTGATACCGGCGGCGGCGAGTCGATCGAACACTGCGGCCAAACCCTGTTCAGATCGCGCTGCGACGATCGTCCCGCGATCGAGCCAAACCGCCCGAATTTCCGCCCCAACCCGCTGTCCTTCCTTCGGGTAATTTTGCCACAGCAACTGCCGCGCTTCCACCCACTGCTTTCTAGCCTCCGCGTAGTTTTGCTGTTGCAGGAGTTGGTCAAAAGTTTGCAAAACCTGCCGCGCTTGGGCGATCGCCCGTACCCTGATCGCTTGTAGAACAGGGGGGCGACTGGCTGCCGGGCCGCCACCCCCCTGTTCTGCAGCCACCAGTTGAGGGGAGGTAGCAGCATTGAGATTGATGGCGGTGTTGGCTGAATTAGATGCTGTCAGGGCGCTTTCAAACCGGCCCAGGAGGTTGGTGAGTTCTTGGCGCATCAAGTACGCTTCAATGCTGACGATCGGCTTATTGGAATTTACCTGCACGTCCAAACCCGCCGGCGCCGACTGATCCGAAGGATCTGTAAAAGTTGCAGGAACTGAATCGGGAAGCGAGGGAGAGGGAGAAAGTCGGCTCAGCGGGGTACTACGCGGCAAACTAGGGCTGTTTCTAGTGACTCTTGAGGGGGGATTTGGCAGTGGGAGCGATGCAGCAGTGGGCGGCGCTACAGGCTGCGAAGCGATTGTGCCTCCCCAGCGGGCGATCGAGGCTTGCAGCCAAGCCTTATCTAGATTTCCCGAACCGTCGCTACCCCAGCGCCAGCCGAGATAGGTAGCGCGATCCGTGGCGATGGCTGCGGAGGAACCGGAACTATCTTTCCAAGTAGCAATAGTTTGACTGTTTGCATCAGCCGGAATCAAGACACCGCCTTGGACTGAGGCATTTTTTTGTTCTGGTGGCATCCAACTGCTAGAAGTAGTGCAAGCCAGATCCCGACAGCGGTTGCGGGGTTGCGGGGTTGCGGGTTGGGTTAACGGAAAAGCCCAATAGGCCCCAAGGAGCGATCGCAAAGATTGGCGCACCAAGGCAGGGGAACTGCGGCCGACGGGGCCCGAAGCAATCAAGCGGCCGCCCTGGGATGCCCAAGCTTGTAAAACTTTAATTTGCGCCGGAGTCAAAGTTTCAATGTTGGGCAAAAACAGCACGTTAACGCCTGCTAAGTCCGCCAAATTTTTGATTTCTTCGAGATTGATTGGTTTGTAAGCAATGCCACTTTCCCAGAGGCGGGTGGTAATCTTCACCCAATCAGGAGAATTCTCGGAACTGCGAACAACGCCCAGAACTACTTCTGCGAAACTCGGAGAGGGAAATAGGATGAAGAGATTGAGTAATGTACTCGCTAGAGTTCCAATTAAGACTCTTTGCAAGAAAGTGAAAAAGCGAATTTTTTTAGCCTGGGAGCAGGCATCAGGCATTTGATGAGGCTTTTTGATTTGTTGCATCATAAATATGAGAATTACCCAGCGCACCGCTAGACAAAAATTCAATAACAATTAAGAGCGATCGATCCGCACCATACAATTTTCTATCCTGCCCTGCAACCTGAATCAGGAAAAAGTGCGATCGAGCGATTTTAGATTTTAGATTTTGGATTTTAGATTTTGGATTTGCGATTTGGGATTTTAGATTTAAATCTGGATCTATTCCTCATGACTGTTGACTGGTGACTGTTTGGACATTTGAACTATACCGATTGGACATTTGAACAATACCGATGCCACCGGAAACGATTTTAGATTAAAACCTGGGTGCATTTGGGTTGAAAAACCAAAAATACAATTTAGATGCCGCACAGCTTACAGCCAACAGCCAACAGCCAACAGCCAACAGTCAACAGTCAACAGTCAACACTTTTCTAAGTTGCAGCTTCATTCACCGGGAATCTATCGATTAACTGCATCGCCCGACAAGCATTCCTCCGCAAAGCATCCGAAACATGAGGAACATGAGGAATCTGAGACAAGAAATCCAAAGTCCGGCGCAAAATCCGCACCACATCCCCTTCATCCAAACTCGTATGGCTAATCAGTTCCAGCCATTCAACACCCAGAGCCCACTGTTCGACCAAAGTCACTAAATCCCGTTCCAGCCAAATCGGGATCGCAGCTTCGTGGCGGTACTGCACTTGAAACAATCGGCGGCGCAGGCCTTTTTGTAGATTGTCCAAAGGTGCCAAAACTTCCGGCGACAGCGAGTAGTGAGTCCAACTGTCGGGCCGAGAAACTTCTGTAACTAAGGCCGCGCAAGCAGCAGCGAGGTGGTGGGGGTCGAGTTCGTCAAACTCGGCAGACATCAGGGACAAACCCAGCCACAGTTCGTTATCGCCGCGAATGGCGGCGCAAGCTTGGCCCAAGACTGTGGGCACCAACCTGTCGGAGGAGTCATCTCGGTTTCCAGTTGCCGAAACTACTCTTTCCAAGCAGCCGAAATTCAGCAAGATGTCGATTAAGTTGAGAAATTGCTCCCAGTAGCGAGCTCGCTGCTTTTCTAAGTCTTGTTCGCTTTTGCGGATTTCTTTTTTCAATTCTTCCCGGCGGCGCTGGCGTTTGAGCAAAGTACCGGGATTGCCCCATTCTAGAACCGGGTGAATTTCTAGCTTAGCTTCTAGGGCTGCGATTTTTTGCTGTTGCTCGATCGCCTCTGGGCTCGGTTCTGGTGTCGGCAATTGTGGGATCGATGCAGCAATTGAAGCAGTTTCTTCAGTTCCCAAGCGGCACTGGCCGAGTCTCAGGGGCATTTCCGGCGGCGGGTTCAAGGTATCTGCAACGCTCAAGCGGGGTAATTCGGCGTGCAGGCTAGCGACATCGCTAATGGCGACGACATACCAACGGTTATCTTTGCCCAAGCACACCAAATTTGGTGCTTGGCCAGAACCTGCGATTTTGGCAACCAATACGGCGGGTACAGGAGTTGTGTGCGATCGTTTGGCTGTCGGAACGTGCTTACCTTTGAGGCTCAGAACCGTGCCGAGCACTGCAAAAGCCACAGCTACGGACATCTCCTTAAATCTGGCTTCTTCAGCTTGCTGCAAGAGAATTTTGAGCAAACGTTTGTCTTCTTTGAGTCTTGCCTGCAATTTTTCGTAATGGGCGAGCTCTTTTTCCAGGGTGGAGACATTTCCTCCGGCCGCCAGGGACTGTTCAAGCACCGCCAATTCTGTTTGCAGCCGATCTAATTCTGATTGCTGCGGCTGCAAGTACAAGGTAGACAGGTATTGACCAAAACTTCGCTCTACCAACTCTTGAGCTTCGTCGAGAGTGTGTGTTTGCAGCAAATTCAGCACCATGCCGTAGCTGGGCGTAAACTGACTGGCGAGGGGGTCGGCTTTGGCTGTTGCCAAATAAGAGGCTTCTTTTGCGCCTTCAAAGCGCGTCTGAACTGCGACAACGTGCCCCAGCTTGTCCATGCCCCGCCGACCAGCCCGACCGGCCATTTGCAGGAATTCTGAAGCGTTTAGCAGTCGGTGTCCCTTGTCGGTGCGCTTGGACAGGGTGGAAATAACTGTGGTGCGCGCGGGCATATTAATCCCGGCTGCTAGGGTTTCGGTGGCAAATACGACTTTAATCAAACCTCTGCCAAAGAGTTCTTCTACTAAACCTTTCCAAGCGGGCAAAATGCCTGCGTGGTGGGCGGCGATGCCTTTTAAAAGTGCTTCTTTTTGACCGAAGCGTTCT
Organism: Microcoleus sp. N9_B4; assembly: GCF_036701635.1. Classification (NCBI taxonomy): domain Bacteria; kingdom Bacillati; phylum Cyanobacteriota; class Cyanophyceae; order Oscillatoriales; family Microcoleaceae; genus Microcoleus; species Microcoleus sp. N9_B4. The sequence continues at coordinate 42,496 of NZ_JAUBRC010000002.1, forward strand.
GCTTCTGGGTTTCGCTGTAAAAAATCGTCAATGATGCGTTTGAGTTCGGCTGTTTCGGCTTCGTTAACCAGGGAGAAATTGCCGACTTCTGCTACTGCTTGGTCGCACCCGCGACGGCTGAAGATGAAGTAAATTGCTGGTAGCATATCTCGATCGTCCAACCGGGCCAAAACATCGGTCAAACTCGGAGTGGGGATGCTGCCTCTTTCTACTTTTTGCTGCTTCTTTTTGGGGACTAACCGAACATTCGCTCTTTTGCCGGTCTCGTCTAGCAGGGGAAATATCCCTTTTTGGTTGGCGAAGTGGAATTGCAGCGGCACTGGCCGAAAGTCTGAGTAGACGAGCTCTGTGGGCCCGTGGACTTTGTTAATCCAGTCTGTGAGTTGCTCGCTATTGGCAACGGTTGCTGAGAGGGCGAGAAGTTGAATTTCGCTCGAACAGTAGATGATCGATTCTTCCCAGACTGTACCGCGCTGGCGATCGTTCATGTAGTGACACTCGTCGAGTACCACGGTTTCGACTCCGGTGAGGGAAGTGCCGACTTCTCCGATCGGCGTACCGTAGAGCATATTCCGAAATATTTCGGTAGTCATCACCAAAATCGGCGCATCTCGATTGACGGAGATGTCGCCCGTCAGCAAACCTACGTTGTCGTCTCCAAATTGACTGCGGAAGTCGCGCAGCTTTTGGTTAGAGAGTGCTTTGAGGGGAGTGGTATAGAAGACGCGCCGCCCTCTGGAGAGTGCTTGATGGATGGCGTATTCCCCGATTAACGTTTTCCCAGAGCCTGTGGGAGCGCACACGACAACGGATTTACCTGCATCAAGGGCGGCGATCGCCTCTCTCTGAAAGTTATCTAGCTCGAAGGGAAATATGGTCTTCAGATCCAGCTCTGGGCGGTTCTGGGCAGTGTCTGGCACAAGGATTATTATAAGGTTGCAGGGTAAGTATGCTTAAATCTTGCTGAAAGCAAGTCAGCAGAGGACTGTATTGATTTTAGACCAACGCCCGCAAATCGGCTATTAAGGAATAAGTCTGTTGGCAGTTGGCAGTTGGCAGTTGACAGTTGACAGAAGAAATTTTTGCCTTCTTCCCTCTTCCCTCTTCCTTCTTCCTTCTTCCTTCTTCCCTCTTCCTTCTTCCTTCTCTATGATTCCTGTTATTTCGACTATTCCTGTGGTGCAGCTTGCTTCGGGCGATCGGCTTTCACTGCAAGTCTATCAGTTCCAAGGTGCGATTCCCGGCAAAAAAGCTTATCTCCAATCTAACCTCCACGGCGCTGAGATTAGCGGTAATGCTGTGATTTACCAATTAATTGAGTTTTTAATGTCTTTGGACAGCAGTCAGTTAAGCGGCGAAATTTTGCTAGTTCCTGTTTGTAATCCTGTGGGTGTCAGTCAGCGATCACACCATTTTTCCCCTGGTCGCTACAATCTGTATGATGGGGTAAATTGGAACCGGATTTTCTGGGATTTTGAAAAACAAGGGGAAGATATTCTGGGTTTTGCTAAGTCTCACATCCATCTCGATGCCAATACTGTCAAAGTTAATTACAGAAAAGCGATTGCTTTGAGTTTTGCCAAAGAGTTGGAAAAAATTAACGCTCCTAGTTGCCGCCCCTACAGCGAACTTTACCGATATCAGCTACAATCTTTGTGTTTGGATGCTGACTACGTGCTGGACTTGCACAGTTCTACGAATCAAAGTTTAGATTACCTTTACTGTTTTAATTCCCGCGAGGAGAGTGCGAAAGCTTTTTTGCTCGATCGGGCAATCTTGATGGACGAGTACGACGGCGATGCTTTTGACGAGGCGTTTCTCAAGCCTTGGCTGGCTTTGGAGAAGATTTTTGCCCAGTTGGGAAGTGCGCTCAAATTTGACGTGGAAGCTTGGACTTTAGAATTAGGTTCGGGGATGGAAATGAATCCCCAGTCGGTGGCGAATGGCTTGCGGGGCATCAAAAATTACTTAGCAAGTAAGGGTTTATTGAAACTAGATGGATTTCCTCTCCCGGAAACTGCGAATCATCCAGTTATTTTTACCCCCAAGAAGTCGGTAATAAAATACTACGCGCCGGCGGGCGGGATGATTCAAAATCGAGTGCAATTGGGGAGTTATGTCAAAAAGGGCGATCGCCTTTATCAAATTCTCAGCTTTAATAAGAATGGGGAATTTCCGAGTTTGGTTGATGTTTGTGCTGAGTCGGATGTTTTCATTTTTGATGTTTCGATTAATCAGTCAGTAAATCAAGGAGAGTACGTGTTGTCTGTGATGGCAGATTGAGAATACCAATCAACCCGGTTTCTTCAATAAACCGGGTTTCTGAAAACCTATTGGTAGTCGAACCATAATTTACGATATACTATTTAATAGGGCTTGTTTAAATTTCGCTGCACTTTTATAATAAATTTCAGGATTGTCAATTAAAGCGCGATCGATAACTGTGGCTAGCGGTTGAGGAATCGCAGAAGTGCGATCGCGCACAGGAACCGCATCATTTTGCAACACCGCCAAAAACGGGTCTTGATCCTGCAAATTGCGCGGGGAATATCCCGTTATCATCCCATACAAACAAGCCACTCTATGTGGGATTATAGAAACTTTTACTCCCCCCCCTTAGCAAGGGGCTAACTCTTACTCCCCCCCTTAGCAAGGGGGGGCTGGGGGGGGTAAAACACCCAATGTTCTCAACGATTTAATCTAATCTACCCTTCTAACTCTTACTCCCCCCTTAGCAAGGGCTGGGGGGGGGGAAACACCCGATCTTTTCAGCGATTTAATCCCCTCTACAATAACCTCTAAAACCCATCCAAATTATGATAAATATCCTCATTAGTAAATCTCAAAAATTTAATCCTTGCCGACTCAATAAAGGCCAGCCTTTCTGCATCATATTCTACAGCGCCATCCACAAAATGGCTGTCACCATCAACTTCTAGTGCTAACTTGATTTCCGGTGAGTAGAAATCTAGCACAAATGCTGCTACACTATATTGTCTGCGAAATTTACAATTCTCAAGCCGTCTGTTTCTAATGTGTTCCCATAGTCGCTTCTCAGCTTCTGTCATTTCTGTGCGAAGCTTCTGTCGCTTGAATTTTTCTGAGTTTCTGTTGTAGAGTTTTGTCATTGTTATATATAGCAATCCTAAATGATTATCAAGACTATGATACAATTATATGCAATACTCGATCGTGAATAAAAAGATGAATAACTTAAAACTGCCCCTCAAAGATATGGAAAAGGAAATAACTCAATTAGAATCTTTTATTAAAAGTGATATCGATGCAAGAGAACTTAAACGAGCAATAGCTGTAAGGATGGCTGTCGAAGGCAAGTTCTACCATGAAATTAGCAAAATTCTCGGTGTAAGTGAATTTTTTGTTGGTCATTGGAAAAAACAATTTCAAACCAAAGGCATCGAAGGAATCAAGCTAGGGCATAAAGGGTCAAAAGGGTATTTAACAGCTCTACAAAAGACTGAAGTAATTGAGTGGCTAAAGAATAAAGAATATTGGAATTTAGATGAGCTGGTTACTTATGTAGAGCGAGAGTTTGGTGTGATCTATAAATCAAAACAGAGTTACTATGAACTTTTCGATCGGGCGAAAATTAGTTGGAAAAAAACTCAAAAAATCAATCCTAAATTTGATGAAGAACTGGTAAAAAAAAAGACGGAAGAAATTAACAATATTTTATTCAAAAACAAGGCTGGCATAGAATCCGGGCAAATAATAGTATTATTTATAGATGAATGTCATCTACTTCATGGCGATCTGACTGGTTATGTTTGGGGTCAATCAAAAATCAGAATTGAAGTCCCAATTACCAATGAAAAAGATAGACAAACTTATTTTGGCGCACTCAATTATCAAAGCAAAGAATTCCATGTTCAGAGCCATCCATCTGGGGATGGAAAATCAACAGTTAAATTTATAAAATACTTACAAGACAAATATAAAAATCGCAAGATTATCTTGATTTGGGATGGAGCCAGTTATCATAAATATGGCGAATTTAGAGATTTTTTATTAGAAGTAAATGCTGACAAAGAGCCTGATGAGTGGTCAATTACTTGTATTTTATTTGCTCCAAATGCTCCCCAACAAAATCCCGTTGAAGATATTTGGTTACAGGCTAAAAACTTTTTAAGAAAGTATTGGTATTTATGTAGGTCTTTTAAGATTGTAAAATTTTTGTTTGAATTTTTTACTAACGAACATAAATTTGATTTCCCCAAAATACATAAATATAATTGCACGGAAAAAATTAATTAGGATTGCTCTAGGTCTAGAAAATGATTTAGGAGTGCTATAGGATTTTTTTGTTGGTCTTATGGTTTTTTAACCCCCCCAACCCCCCCTTGCTAAGGGGGGGCTAAGAGTTTTTTGAGTTTGTTGGGTGGTGGTACGGTTTATGGTTGAATGAAGATACCGATCGCATTATGAACTCTCGCAGCAGTTGACGGAGGTCGATCGAGCAAACTACCTCCCAAATACAAACTCGTCGAACTTCCCCCATCCAAATTTAAAGCCTCCACAGCACCCATTTGCTGCAATATCTGCGCCAGTTCTGCGAAATTTGGCCCGGCCCCGCCCGCGCGATTGTGCACGGCTACAATCAGCAAATTCCCCGCCGCAGTTCGCCCGATCGCACTTCTAATTGCTGTCTGTCTAACATAGGCATCGCTAAACCCTTCCGCCCTAGCATCCAGCACAACTTGACTGTTTTGTACCAACACCGGCCCGCCGCCGAGAATGTACGGAAAACGGTTGAAATCAGCAGGAAAAGTGTTAGTTTCTAAACGCAATAAAGTGCCGATAGAGAGTTCAGATGCAGGGAACAAATCGGCACGCAAAGCTAAAATATAACCGTTAGCTGGAATGGGAAAACTGGTTGTTCCCGGCGCACCTCCGGGGGATTGGCTGACAACTCGATTGCCCACAACTGTCACAACTATTTCATTGCCAGACAACGGAGTATAAGTTGTTCCCCAATCAGGAGTGTAGCGACCGATTCCCGGTTGTACGTAGGCACTATTGAGATGAGAAACAGGCAAAAATTGATTTGCCGGAGTTATCAAAGTTTCTTGCAAAGTTAAACGATCGATCGCAAATTCTCCCCGATCGTTCCATGCGATCGCCCCCCGGTTCAAAATCGGCCCGGAAAGCCATTTATTGTCCCGCCGAATTGCCCCTAAAGCTAACCGATTTATCCGATTGAAAAACCCTGCATTAATCGCCGCAGCCGCACCCGAAACTTCTGCTGTTTGCAATAAAGGTGCAGTGCCTTGATCGGCAGGCGGATTGCTGAGAATTGGTCGAATTTTCACACCCGCTTGACGCGGATTAACTTCTAACCAAACTACCGGAAAACGATCGGTTCCTAAATTTTGATACTGCTGCCGCCACTGCACACCGGGCGCCCAAACAATGTTTTTTTCTACTAACGAATCTGGCCGAATGTCGATAACTAATCGATTGGGATTTCCCAGGCTGAAAACTTGCGGCCGCCAACCTAAAGGAATCTTCACTTTGACTTTGGTTTGAGCGCCGTCAGGTTCGACTTTTAGTGATAGCAATTGTTGGCTGGTTTGAAAAGTTTCCTGAAGTAACGCCGGATCGACTTTAGCATCGATCGCGATCGACCATTCTTGACCGGCGATCGGCGCTGCGGGCCTTATTTGCAGCGGGAGAGTGGGTTTGGTCGGGTCGTCTGGTGTTTCGAGGTTTGGCGCTGTGCGGAGGTTTGGCAGTGGGAGAGCGGGCTTTGTGGGGTCGTCCGGGGGGTTGGGTGTGGGTGTCGGCGACGGGATTGGTTTATCGACAAAGTTGACTTGCCAGGGAGTTGGTCGATCGAGATCTACTACAATGCGATCGCCCGATTCTATTTCTGCTTGCCGAATTCCGGTAACACTTGCAGTTTGAGACGTAATTTTGAGAATATTTCCATCAGCAGATATCTCCCAGCCGGCAAGTCTAGCAAAATCGGTAACATCTAAGTAACGATACGCGCCTGTTGCCCAGGTTGCTAAGCTTTGAGCGTCGGTTAAAGATACCGAAAACCACTGCACTGCTTGTTTGGCACTGTCGGCGCTGCTGAGCAAATCCACTCCCGCACTTTGCATCAATCCAACATCAGCAATCCAAGTTCGGAAATTCCCAGAAGTGCTGTTTGCCGGCTGCTGAGTCCAAGTTAGTGGGAGAATGCGGCCGTTTAGAGAAACTTGGCGGCCTTGTTTGATTCTGGAATCTGGCGGTAGGGATTGAGTCAAAAACTTATATTCCGACAGGGAATGAATTCCCTGTCTCATAGCTGAAGTCCTCTCAAGAGAACTATATGTCAATATTTCAGTCGGTTTCAACCGACTTTCGCTATCAGCCAGGGAATTCATTCCCTGGCGGGAGCTCGAAGCATGAATCAGCCCAGCCCTGTCCCCCTCTTGTGCTCTTGCGGGTTGATTCCAAAACAAAGATGGGGCGATCGCCAGTACAGGTAAAATAGAGACTGACAATATTAGACGCCAATAGAAAAAATTACGTTTCACAGCTTACAACTCACAATTTCACTTCTAAACGCATGGGGATTTAGAAACCCGGAAAATCCGTATGTCTCTTCTTACTAAATACGATATTTTTGGCGATCGCGCTAATTGCGCTCAAGCCCTACTACGAACTGCTCACGCAGGAAGAGAAATCACAAACTCCGAACCCTGCCCCAGACAAGAATTGACTACTAATGTACCTCCATGTTTTTCCACAACAATTTGGCGGGCTATAGATAATCCTAATCCAGTTCCTTGACCCACAGACTTGGTGGTGAATAAGTGGTTAAAGATGTTTTCCTTGACTTCAGCCAACATCCCCACTCCATTATCCTTAATGCGAATGAAAACCTGATTGTTGTCTTCGCTCAGAATAGTTTGAACCGTAATTTGATTAGGTAGGGCTTTAATTTCACTAAAACTCCGCCCCTTATTTGACTCCTCCAGAGCGTCAATGGCATTAGCCAGCACATTCATAAATACCTGGTTTAACTGTCCGGGAAAGCATTTTATGAGGGGTAAGTTACCATAATCTCTCACAACTTCAATGGCAGGGCGGAATTCGCTGGCTTTTAAACGGTGCTTGAGAATTAGCAGAGTGCTTTCAAGTCCATCGTGAATATTGAAAGCAACTGGTCGATCGCTATCTGCCCTAGAAAACGTTCTCAGACTTGTACTGATATTGCGGATGCGATCGACTCCCTCATTCATTGAGCTAATCAATTTCGGCAAATCTTCTCGCAAATACTCCAAGTCCATCTCCTCAATTTCTGATTCAATTTCCACTCCCGGATTGGGAAATTTTTCTTGATACAAGTCAATCAAGTGGAATAAATCCCCCACGTATTCTTGAGCGGGTTGCAAATTGCCAGCGATAAAGCCTACGGGATTGTTAATTTCGTGGGCTACTCCTGCGACTAAATTTCCGAGAGCAGACATTTTCTCACCCTGCACCAATTGCAGTTGCATCTGTTGAAGATTGTGGATAGAGGACTCTAGTTTTTGGGCATAATCCTGAGATTGTTGATAAAGCTGTTGAGATTGCTGATATAAGCGGGCGTTTTCCAGCGAGATGGCAGCTTGGGAGCAGAGGATGTTGAGGAGGGCGACGCGATCGCTCGTAAATGCTCCCGTTGCTAGATTATTTTCTAGATATAAAATGCCCATCAACTTCCCTTGATGCAAAATCGGGCTACACAAGATACTTTTGGGCTGCTGACGGATGATATAGGGGTCATTGGCTAAGCTCGCATCGGCACTTGCATCAACTATTACAGCAGTTTGCTTGTCATGCTTGACTTTGTAAATCAGTCTGTGGGGAATGTCCTGGCTATCTTCAATGGGAATACGCTGCAAGACAACTGGCTTTGAACCTGTGGTAATTGACGCTTTGATTAACAGGCGCGAGTCTCGCAAGAGCATGAACACGCATTTATCAGCCCCCGCATTTTCGATGACGATCCTCATCAACGATGAAAGTAGATTTTCCAGTTCGATTTCACCGGAAATAGTATGAGAAGCTTTGAGAATAGTAGCTAAATCTAAAGCCACAGAAACACTACTACTGGATGTGGCCGAACTGGTGGAGGTGACATTACCCCATGTTAAGAGAGTTTCGTGAGCGAAGAGAGGAGAAAGGGTTTGCTCTAATATAGGTGTAAGTAGTTGAGGATAGCGAGCTTCTAAGTCAGCGACTTTGGCTTTTGCACCCCAACGAGCGTAGGCATAGTAGGCTTGGATCATGTATTCCCCAGCTATGCGCTCTTTGCCCCAATCTAGGTAGAACTTTGCTGCCAGTTCGTTAGCAAGTGCTTCTTCTTGGATATATTCGTTGGCTTTGGCTCCAGAAATTGCCTGGTCGTAAAACTCAATTGCTTTGGCTTTTTGTCCGAACACTCTACTTGTTTCCGCCTCTACCAAATCAACCTTATGTTGAGAATTCATGGGTGCATAAGACGCCCATTGCTGTAACTTGGTTTGGTTTTCTATTACACCCTGCAATGCTTCTGATGCTTCATCTAACTGCGGATTTAATTGTGCCAAAGTTAGCAGAGAATCATAAAGATAAAATACTGGTTCGGTGACTAATCCCGCACCAGCCATAAAATAGCGCCTGACTTCAATAGCATGATTTTTAGCTGGCTCAATTTCTCCAAACAAGAAACAAAGCATTAGTTTATACAAATGGAAAATATACAATCCATATCCATCTTTGGCAGACTCTAGCTGCTGGAGAAATTCTGTTTCTTCAAGGGCTTTCCCAGACAAAAGGGTGGTATGTTCTGCAAGACCTAGCAAATTTAAAACAGGTTGCCAATAAATCCGGCAATAATTTGCGGTTGTCAATTGATTTAATTGCATCAAGCTATGGCAGTAGGCGCTAATATCCTGCTCTAAGGTAGCCAGGGATTGATTACACCAAAAAGAATGGAGACAAAAACCGTGGCCATTGTACCCAGCAAGTACCAAGTTTCCAAATTCTATGGCAGTGGTGTAACCTTCTTGCAAGAGTGGTAGTGTTTCTTGAATGTGAGAGTTGCGGTGTACAATAAACAACCCCAAGAGCATCAAAACCTCTGTTTTACTTGCTTTGGCATCGAGTTTTGAGATAATCTGGAGTGCCAGAGAACCAAACTGTGTTCCTGTATCCACGACTTGGAAGAAATTGCAGAGAATATTGCCATAGTTCGCATAGCCGAAAGCAGAAGTCGATGTGTTACCGTACTGAATTGATAGTTTAACCGACAAAGTATTCAGCAATGGGTACAGCGCAGAGCCAGTGAGGTAAGCTGCTGGGCTGATGATATTGACAATTTTAAGAGTACCGAGTTTTTCTGCATCTGTCATTTCAGGCAAGTGAACCAAATCAGCGATTTCCCGATCTCCAATGAGTTCCTCAATCTGTTGGATTTCCTCTTGAATATCTGATGGTGTCGGTGTTTCAGGAAAGGTGACACCAAGCTGTTGTAAGACTTGTTGGCCGATCGCGATCGCTGATGTCAGTTTACTTTGGGAAATATGAGATTGAATTCTGATGCAGTAAACATTGACTTTTTCAGGTAAGGAGCGTGCCTGTTGAATGACAATATCAATGAACTGTTCCATCGCCTCAAAGTTACCGTTTAGCATTGCTATTTCCGCAGCTAATTCATATAAGGCGATGGTCATTTCATACTGCTGCTGCCAAGTAGTTTCTTCCAACAATGACAATCCCACTGTCGCATATTCACGCGCTGCTTGATAGGCGGTTGAAGTTTTAGCTTTGCGACAGGCAATTAAATTGAGTTGAGCTAATTCTTCTCGTTCTGTTGGTTGGGTAATTAAAACAGTTCCGTGATTTAATTGATTGACGATTTCAAAAATACGGTCAACTCTAGCTTGTGTGGAAATCTGTTGCAGCAGCAGTTGTCCGATTTGGTAATGAGTCGCCTGTTTTTGGTCATCAGGAATCAGGGAATAGGCAGCTTGTTGGACGCGATCGTGTAAAAACTTGTATTTGGGTAATTGGTCATGGGTAATTGGTAATTGGTCAGATTTCTTGTCATTACCGATTACTAATTCGCTATTCCCTTCTGCTTGATAAAACTTGTAAATTTCACTAATGGGTAAAATTAATCCTTCTTGCAGCGCCTTCCATAAAGCTGTTGCGGTTTCTACTGGCGAATTTTCATCAACAATTGCTAACGTCGCCAAATCGAACTGATTGCCAATACAAGCAGCTAACTTTAAAATTTCCTGTGTCCTGGTTGGCAACTTTCGCAACTGAAGTGCCATGAATTCTACTACATCATCCGTTAGTGCCAAGGTTCGCACTAGAGCAATATCGCACTGCCAATACCGAGCTGCAAAATTAAATTCAATTAGCCCATCTTCATGCAAAGATTTGAGGAATTGTGTGCTAAAAAATGGATTGCCTAGGGTTTTCTGATAAACGAGTTCTGTCAAAGGCAGAGCCAATGCTGTAGAACAAACTAGAGTATCGGCCACTAAACTATTTACGTCGGCTCGATCGAGGGGAGCTAAGGTAATAGTATTCACCTTGGCTGCGGTTTTTTGAATCTCTGCTAAGGTCAGCATCAATGGATGCGCTGGAAATACTTCGTTATCCCGATAAGCTCCTATTAATAAGAGATAGCAGTTATCGGTAGCGCTCATCAGCAGTTGAATTAATTTTAATGATGCTGAGTCTGCCCATTGCAAATCGTCCAAGAAAATTACTAAAGGATGTTCTTTTCTTGTGAATAATTGAATGAATTTTTCAAACAACAAATTGAAGCGATTTTGACCGGCAATGCCAGAAAGTTCGGGGACTGGCGCTTGCTGTCCGATAATCCGTTCTAGTTCGGGAATTACTTCAACTATCGCTTGAGCGCTATCGCCCAAAGCTGCCAGAATTTCCGATTTCCATTGTTCAACTTGAGCATCTGTTTCCGATAGCAATTGTCCCATTAAATCGCGAAAAGCTTGGACAAATGCACTAAAGGGTAGGTTGCGTTGGAATTGGTCGAATTTGCCTTTAATAAAGTAGCCTCGCTGTCTGACAATTGGTTTGTGAACTTCGTTGACGACGGCGGTTTTGCCAATGCCAGAGAAACCAGCCACCAGAATCATTTCGGCGCTTCCTGCACTCACGCGCTCGAAGGCGGATAGCAGGGAGAATACTTCGCTTTCTCTACCGTATAATTTTTCGGGGATGATGAAGCGATCGCACAAATCTCGCTCCCCTATGGTAAAGTTAGTTAGTGTCCCTGTCTCTTGCCACTGAGATAAACAAGTTTCCAAATCGTACTTGAGTCCGATCGCACTTTGATAGCGAGCTTCAGCATTCTTCGCCATCAGTTTGCTGACAATCTCAGACAGCACCAATGGAACGTTCTGGTTGACTATTGAGGCTGGGATAGGCTGCTTGGCAAGGTGACAGTGTACCAAATCCATTGCATCGTCTGTTTGAAATGGTAACTTTCCTGTTAGTAATTCGTAGAATGTGACTCCTAGGGAGTAGAAATCTGTGCGGTAATCAATGCCCCGATTCATCCGGCCAGTTTGTTCTGGAGATATGTAGGGTAAAGTGCCTTCGAGGACGTTGGGATTGTGAATTTCTTGGGTTTCGCGAGGTAGCAGTGAGGCGATGCTGAAGTCAATCAGCTTGACTTCTTTGCTGGTGGGGTTAATTAGAATGTTGGCGGGTTTGAGGTCTTTATGGATGACGTGGTGGTGATAAAGTCCGTCAAGGGCGTTGGCAATTTGAATTGCAATCGGAAGAAATTCGTTAACGGGCAAGCCTTCTACAGGTTCCTTGCTAGCTGCTGCTAGACTAGCGAGGTAGCTACTTAAGGAAATTCCGCCAAAGTCTTCCATCACCAGAGCATAGTGGTTATGGTAAGTCTCCAGACTGTATGCCTTAACACTGCCAGGAATCTCTAAGTTTTTAGCAATGATGTACTGGTTGCGGAAATGAACGAGTTCGTTGAAGCGGGGAAAGTCATTTCGCAGCAGTTTGATTGCGACTGGCTGCCCATTTGAACACCGAAAGCCACGATAAACTAGAGTTCGATTTCCTGCGTATATTTGCTCGTTAATGTGATATCCGAGAAAAAGATTTGTGATATTAGTCATACCTACGTATTCCTACTGCTTTTTTAAAGCCTGAAGCTTCTTAGATTTAATATCTAATATTGTGGCTCTATCTGGCGCAATATTCATTTAATTACATTTTTCTTAACATATTTTCGAGACCGAATTATGAAATAATGATTTTCCAAGCGAGACTTGAATGTTTTATGTGATATCTGTTTATAATGTAGTTGCAAGCAATTAAAAATAACTTAGATAACGCTGATTTGACGACATCACTTCAGAGAATAGGAGCTTAAGAACTTAGTTAATAGGCGTGGCATAATTAGGGGGCAATTTTTGACATTCTCGTCCCTAAAGAGATTGAGATTGAGATTGTTGATTCAAAAAGGCGGCGCTGGGTTTACCAGATACTCCACAAGATGTCAGAAATCCTGGAAATAGCTTTCATTGATGAGTAACAAAAGTTTGTGGGTAAAAAAAATACAAATTAGAGTTATGGACAACTGTCAACCTTTTTCGGCAAGACATCTTAGCCTGGGTTGTGGACGATCGCTGACAAGACTTGCGCGCAAACTCTGAGTGTAATGGGTGAAATTTTATCAATTTTTTGATAAACTTGATGTTCGCGGCCCAAGAGTTGACTTCACAATAAGACAGGTTTCACCAGTTGTGAACCGCGCTGCTACATTGCACCTACCGACTGAGCGGGCAGGTGGCTTTTGTGTCTGCGGGCGCTGACGAAAGCAAATCAACAGCGCAGCAAGCAAAATAACGCTAAAGTTACTATCTACCTGATTCCGCTGCAAGGCTACCCTTCCGGACTCAGGAAAAAAACACACAAAAAGCCCGCGCGGCGCAGCTATCCCGTAGGGAATCGCCTGCAATGTATCTACTTGCAGGGCGGCGATGGCCCCAAGAATCACTGCTTTTTAACAGCAGGGTATTCTAGGAGACATCTCCGAAGCGATGCGAGCTAGATAATTTAAAATCTGCAAACAGGGTTTTAGTGCTAAGTACAGGCAGCATCGACGTAAATTTTTATCAAATCAGCTTCCAATGTGCTGTTTTAAAGTTTACTAGGCTCCCACCGCTCGGCAGCCTTCTCTCTCCGAGCTATAAAAACGCATCCACCACACAATCACGGAAATAACATTCAATCAACATGGGTAACACGATCGATCCAAACAGAAACGTGCATCAAACTGAGCGAGGAACTCCATTCGCCGGCCAAAGCTGGTTAGTGGAAGAAAGAGATGCCTGCGGTGTGGGGTTTATTGCCAACCAAAGCGGCGAAGCTACGCACTCGATTATTGAGAAAGCACTGCCAGCTTTAACTTGTCTAGAACATCGCGGCGGTTGCAGCGCCGACTCTGATTCCGGCGACGGTGCGGGTTTGATGACCGCGATTCCTTGGGAATTGCTGGATACTTGGTTTGCCGAACAGGGAATTGTGCCTCCGGCGCGGGAAAACTGCGGCGTGGGAATGCTGTTCCTGTCTCAAGATAAATTTCAAGCGACTATAGCGCGGCAGGTTGTTGAGCAAGTTCTGACCGATCGCGGGCTGAAACTTTTGGGATGGCGCAAAGTTCCCATTGTACCGTCGGTTTTGGGCGAGCAAGCGCTAGAAAATCAACCCCAAATCGAACAAGTAATTGTCAGTTCACCGCACTTAGCCGGAGACGAACTCGACAAACATCTATTTTTGGCGCGCCGCACGATCGGACACGCGCTGTCAAATCGCCCCAACTTCACCCGCCGAGACTTTTATACTTGCTCTTTCTCCTGCCGCACGATCGTCTATAAAGGCATGGTGCGATCGGCTGTACTGGCAGAATTTTACCCAGACCTGAAAAATCCCGCTTATAAAAGCTCCTTTGCCGTTTATCACCGGCGCTTCAGCACCAACACCATGCCCCGCTGGCACTTAGCCCAGCCCATGCGCTTGCTGGGACACAACGGCGAAATTAACACGCTGCTGGGCAATATTACCTGGATGAAAGCGCGACAAGCCAATTTATCTCACCCGAATTGGAGTCAAGCTGATATCGACACGTTTAACCCAATTGTCAATCTCGAAAGCAGCGATTCGGCAAACTTGGACAACGTGATGGAATTGTTGGTACACTCCGGCCGCACCCCCCTAGAATCCCTGACAATTCTGGTGCCCGAAGCCTACAAAAATCAGCCGGATTTGGCGCCCTACCCAGAAATTGTCGATTTTTACGAGTATTACAGCGGCATTCAAGAACCTTGGGACGGCCCCGCACTGCTGGTGTTCAGCGACGGCAAACAAGTAGGTGCTACGCTCGATCGCAACGGTTTGCGGCCGGCCCGCTACTGCATTACTAAAGACGGTTTGGTAATTGTGGCCTCCGAAGCCGGAGTTGTCGATATTCCCGAAGCAGATATTGTCGAAAAAGGCCGTTTGGGGCCAGGACAAATGATTGCAGTTGACCTGCAAACCAAGGAAATTCTCAAAAATTGGCAACTCAAACAGCGAATTGCTAAGCGGCACCCCTACGGCGAATGGCTGAAACAAAACCGCGAAATCTTGCAGCCGCAGCCTTTTGCCGAAACAGCAACCCTCGACTCGCAAACCCTGTTAGCAACCCAAACTGCTTTTGGCTACACAGCAGAAGATTTGGACATGGTGATCGTCGAGATGGCGAGTTCTGGGAAAGAACCGACTTTCTGCATGGGCGACGACGTTCCCTTGGCTGTGTTGTCAGAAAAGCCTCAGTTGCTGTACAACTATTTCAAACAGCGGTTCGCTCAAGTGACAAATCCGCCGATCGACCCCCTGCGCGAGGGGATGGTGATGTCGCTGACGATGAATATGGGTCTGCGGGGCAATTTACTGCAAGCAGTGCCGGAAAATGCCAAGCTGCTAAAAATTGATTCCCCCGTACTCAACGACGCTGAACTGTCTTTCTTGAAAGAGCAAAAGTCTTTCACCGCAACCGAATTGTCAACGCTTTACAAAATTGCTGCCGGGCCTGGAGGTCTGAAAAGCGCAGTCGAGCAACTTTGTCAAGAGGCGGCTCAAGCGGTGCGCGAGGGTTCGAGAATTCTGATTTTGAGCGATCGAGTATCAAAGGAAGAAGGAAGAAGGAAGAAGGAAGAAGGAAGAGGGGAGAAGGCAGAGGGAGATTTATCTTGTGGTGGATTGAGTGCAGAATTCACTTATATTCCGCCATTCCTGGCAGTTGGCGCGGTTCACCACCACTTAATTAGCGTCGGCCTGCGGATGCAAACTTCCCTAGTTGTGGATACCGCCCAATGTTGGAGCACTCACCACTTCGCTTGTTTGATCGGTTACGGTGCGATCGCGATTTGTCCTTACCTGGCCTTGGAAAGCGTGCGCGCCTGGTGGTCTGACACCAAGACTCAAAACTTGATGCAGCACGGCAAAGTTCCCAATATTACCGTGACACAGGCTCAAGCTAGATACCGCACAGCGGTGGAAAACGGCTTGCTGAAGATTATGTCAAAAATGGGAATTTCGCTGCTGGCTAGCTATCAGGGGGCGCAAATCTTTGAGGCGATCGGCATTGGCGGTGATTTGCTCGATTTGGGTTTCAAAGGCACTGTTTCCCGCATCGGCGGTTTGACTGTGGCGGAACTGGCTAACGAGGTAATGTCTTTCCACAGTCAGGCTTTCCCAGAATTGCACCTCAAAAAGCTGGAAAATTACGGCTTTGTGCAGTACCGGCGGGGCGGCGAATATCACATGAACAGCCCGGAAATGGCCAAGGCTTTGCACAAGGCTGTGACTACTTTTAACGAAGGAAGAAGGAAGAAGGAAGAAGGAAGAAGGGAAGAGGAAGAAGGAAGCAACGGTAACGGTAATTCAGTCCTTGGCGGGATCGGGGACGATCGCACTGAGGCAAAAACGGCTTACGATCACTACGAGGTTTACAAGCAACAGCTTGAAAATCGCCCGGTAACGGCTTTGCGGGATTTGCTGGATTTCCAGAGCGATCGTCCTCCCATTCCCATTGAAGACGTAGAATCTGTAGCAGATATTGTCAAGCGGTTCGCCACGGGCGGAATGTCCCTCGGCGCTTTGTCCCCAGAAGCCCACGAAACCCTAGCGATCGCGATGAACCGCATCGGCGGCAAATCCAACTCCGGCGAGGGCGGCGAAGATCCGGTGCGCTACAAAGTGCTAAACGATGTGAGCGCGGCCGGTTTCTCACAAACGCTACCTCACTTGAAAGGTTTGCAGAACGGCGATACAGCTTCTTCATCCATCAAACAAGTAGCTTCGGGACGCTTCGGGGTGACTCCTGAGTACCTGATGAACGCCGAACAAATCGAAATTAAAATCGCACAAGGTGCGAAACCGGGTGAAGGCGGTCAATTGCCGGGGGCGAAAGTGAGCGAGTACATTGCTTATTTGCGCCGATCGAAACCGGGTGTAACTCTAATTTCGCCGCCTCCTCACCACGATATTTATTCGATCGAGGATTTGGCGCAGTTGATTTTTGACTTGCACCAAATCAATCCGAAAGCAGGAGTTTCGGTGAAGTTGGTGTCGGAAGTCGGCATCGGAACTGTAGCTGCAGGTGTCGCCAAGGCAAATGCTGATGTGATTCAAATTTCCGGCCACGACGGCGGCACCGGTGCGTCTCCTTTGAGTTCGATTAAGCACGCAGGTTCTCCGTGGGAACTCGGATTGACAGAAGTTCACCGGGTGCTGATGGAAAATAAATTGCGCGATCGAGTTTTGCTGCGCGTTGACGGTGGCTTTAAGAGCGGCTGGGACGTGATTGTAGGCGCTTTGATGGGCGGCGAAGAGTACGGTTTCGGCACGGTGGCAATGATTGCAGAAGGCTGCATTATGGCTCGCGTTTGCCACATGAATAGTTGTCCGGTGGGCGTGACAACTCAACAAGAACACTTGCGGAAACGGTTCCCCGGAACGCCGGAACACGTTGTTAATTTCTTCTATTTCGTAGCACAAGAAGTGCGGAGTTTGCTGGCGAAATTGGGTTATAAGTCGATCGCAGATATCATCGGCCGCGCGGATTTGTTGAAAATGCGCGATGGGGTGAAACTAACTAAAACTCAAGCGATTAATTTGGATTGTTTGACTAAGTTACCGGATACTAAGAGCGATCGATCTTTCTTGATCCACGGCGACGTACACACCAACGGGCCAGTGTTAGATGATGATTTGCTCGCGGATGCTGAGATTCAAAGTGCGATCGCCAATCACGGCACTGTTAGCAAGAGTGTAAAATTGGTGAATACCGATCGCACTGTAGGCGCAAGAATCAGTGGTGCGATCGCACAGCAACACGGCAACACCGGTTTTAGCGGTCAAATCACCCTCAACTGCACTGGTAGCGCGGGCCAAAGCTTCGGCGCGTTCAATTTGCCGGGGATGACGCTGGTACTGTCAGGCCAAGCCAATGACTACGTTGGTAAAGGGATGCACGGTGGCGAAATCGCGATCGCACCCCCGGCTGGTGCGACTTACGATGCTTCCGAAAATGCGATCGTCGGTAACACTTGTTTGTATGGTGCGACGGGGGGAACTCTGTTGGCTGCGGGTAAAGCTGGCGAACGGTTTGCGGTGCGAAACTCGATGGCGAAAGCAGTCATTGAAGGTGCGGGCGATCACTGCTGCGAGTACATGACTGGCGGCGCGATCGTCGTGTTAGGAAAAGTCGGCCGCAACGTCGGTGCTGGAATGACTGGCGGCTTGGCTTATTTCCTCGATGAAGATGGCAGTTTCCCGGCTCACGTCAACGGGGAGATTGTGAAGATGCAGCGGGTTTGTACGGCCGCTGGGGAGGCGCAATTGAAGGAGTTGATTGAGGCTCAGCGCGATCGAACTGGTAGCAAGAAAGCTGAGAAGATTTTAGCAAATTGGTCGGAATATTTGCCTAAGTTCTGGCAAGTTGTGCCGCCGAGTGAAGCGAATTCGCCGGAGGCTTCCGAACAAAAGATTGCTGTGGAAGTGTAATTTTCCAGTTGATTAAATAGATGAGGGGCGACGCGAGTTGCCCCTTTTTTTCATTTACCAGACTTATACCATTTCTCTAAAATCGTGCAACACTCTTCGACCCCCCCTAGCCCCCCCTTGCTAAGGGGGGGAACAAGAATACTGTTGCATTCTTTTTTAAAATTGGTATTAGCAACGGGGGTAAAAAAAGCCAAGCAAGCAACGAAAAACCCTCTTGCTCCCCCCCTTAGCAAGGGGGGGCTGGGGGGGGTAAGAAAAGCCAAGCAACAACGAAAAACCCTCTTGCTCCCCCCCTTAGCAAGCTACCGTGTACACACAAGTTGATTCTGAGCTAGTTTCCATCCCAAAAAGATGGATTCAAACTGTCGGAGTCCATGAACAAGCGTAGGCATTCCGGGAGGTCTCTGAGAACTATAACCAGACCAACCCCCAAGTCGAGCGATTAACCAAGTAGCCCAAGGCAAGGAGGCGGGAGGATAGGGGTTTTGTAATTTTTTTGTGCGACCTTGAAGAGAGGGTGCAATCACTTCCAAGCATTGCTGTTGCTGATCAGAGAAGGTAACAGAAGCTGGTAAGTCCTTGTTCTCGCGTCCTTCGACCATTTGTAGCGTTCTCACGGCAACGCCTAAAGCCAAAACAGTGAGTCGTTGAATGGCTTCCACGGACTCTAATTGGGTAGCTTCAAGATTTAATCCAGCTTTTTTTAGCGTGGCAAAAAGTTGTTCAATGCGCCATCGCCATCGATACCATTCAATAACTTGTAATGCTTGCTCTACGCCAACTACCCTGTGGGTTGTGAGTAATCGCCAGTGAATTGCTTCCTCTCCCGGCGGGGGATTAACTTCTATTGCTTCAACTGCATAAAGAGTGATACTAGGCGGATAATCTTGTGCCTTCAATTTATCAGGACGCTGGATCTGCACAAGGGCACAGCGGATAATTAGCAATGCTTCTCTTGCCGTCCGACCAATGCGTGGATCGGCAGGGACATCAATTTTATAAGTTCCCTGACATGGCTGTTCTCTTAAGTAGGTATAAAGCGATTGAGATTGTCCTAACAACCGACGGTCTTGACAAACTCGCACCAATACATGATTATATGGGTCGGGAACCGTCGCCCATTCCTCATATAAGTCACTTTCGCGATCGCCGATGTGAGTGATCATCCTGGCGCCACCGTTACTTAAACACCGTTGGCTGCGCTCGGCAGATGCTAGCCATTTATAGGATTCTTTCTGCTCTATCGGTAGATGTTGATACTTCCGTTCATGCTTATCCTGATGAGCTAAGTCTCGACTCCACAGTTGCACCGTGCTTAACCCTAATGGAAAGCCGTTTTCAGCATCCAAAACTAATGTAGGATGTATATAAAAACCGACATCTGTATTGTTGCCGACCACCCCTAATTTATCGGGTTTTAGTCGGCCTGCATGAGACTGCAAGTTTATTTCACTGCTATCACTTATAGCTAATACATGCCGTTTTTCTACTTGCTGTTGGCAATGTTCCGATAGGCTCCGCACTAATTCTGATACTGTCACGTTTTCATTCTCCAGAAAGCGATAGTATCCTACTTGTTCAGCTCTAGTTCGGCTGATTTGACGAATGTTTACCGATTGATGTTGGCCCATTGCTGCATACAATGCCGCCCCCTTTTTACCAGCCTTGGGTCTCCAAAGGCGGTTCCTTCGATTTGTTGGGCGTGAATCAGTATGGGGTTGTCCACGGTTTATACCTCTCTCAAAACATGAGTCTAGTTTACTTTGACTTGTGTGTACACGGTAGCCTTAGCAAGGGGGGGCTGGGGGGGGTAAGAAAAGCCAAGCAACAACGAAAAACCCTCTTGCTCCCCCCCTTAGCAAGGGGGGGCTGGGGGGGGTAAGAAAAGCCAAGCAAGCAACGAAAAACCCTCTTGCTCCCCCCCTTAGCAAGGGGGGGTTGGGGGGGGTAAGAAAAGCCAAGCAAGCAACGAAAAAACCCAAATAAAAAAATGACAAAACTTTACAACAAAACCTCAGAAAAACTCAAGCGACAGCGGCTTCGCAGAGAAATGACAAAAGCTGAAAAACGTCTCTGGGACAAAATCAAAAACAGACAGCTTGAGAATTGTAAATTTCGCAGACAGTACAGCGTAGCAGAATTTGTGTTCGATTTCTACTCACCGGAAATCAAGTTAGCACTAGAAGTTGACGGTGATAGTCATTTTCAAGAAGGTGCTGTAGAATATGATGCGGAAAGGCAAGAATTTATTGAATCAGCAAGAATTAATTTTTTGAGGTTTACAAATGATAATGTTTATCATAATTTGGATGGGGTTGTAGATGTGATTGTAGATGGGATTAAATCGCTGAGAACATTAGGTGTTTTACCCCCCCCAGCCCCCCCTTGCTAAGGGGGGAGCAAGATGGGATAACAGGGGATTAAATAAATCGCTGAGAGCATTAGGTGTTTTACCCCCTTGCTAAGGGGAAGAGCAAGAGGGTTTTTTCGTTGTTGCTTGGCTTTTTTACCCCCCCCAGCCCCCCCTTGCTAAGGGGGGGAGCAAGATGGGATAACAGGGGATTAAATCGCTGAGAGCATTAGGTGTTTTACCCCCCTTAGCAAGGGGGGAGCAAGATGGGATAACAGGGGATTAAAAATCACCTCAAAGGTCAAGAATTAACCTTTAAATCCCGCACAAATTGCATAATTTGTCGGCAAAAATTGTTATCCCAACATTCCAGACGAAGACAAACACGGCTCTAATATTATATCAAATATGTCGGGCGATCGGCATTCGCGGAGGTGCTGTTTTCCACATCAAATCTATTTCTTCCGGTGTCAATCCGTAAGCTTGATTAACTAAATCGGATAAACGGTGTTCGAGTCTCAACGCCTCAGCTTTGCGAGATTGAATGGCCGGTGCATATTCATTATAAGTTTCGCGGACTGCTTTTAGTCCAGCAACGCCGAGAGGATCGGAGGATTTAGTTTTCGGCATTCGCTTTCTGATTTCTGCTACGAACTCTGCAAAGGAAAGGGCAGAAAAATCTTCGAGTTTTTGTCCGAGTTTATCAATTAAATAAGTGATTTCCAGCCATTCCAAGACATCTCGGTGAGTTTCTTGATTAGTTTTGGCGATTTCAATTAAACGGCTGACAATTAATTCGACTTCGGCACGAATTGAGTCTGTTGGCGGTGCGATGGGTAAAGTTTCTACCTGTTCTCTAAACATTCGCAGTGTGTCATTGATTCCTTTTTGCAAAGTGTGGTGACAAATCCACCAAGTTATTGGCGAACACAGCCACCCAAGCATATAAAAATTTCCTGTTGGCCATAGATAGCAAGTATTCACTGGGTATATCTCTTGATCGACGAAGCAAAACCAAGAATAAGTAGCCAAATCTTGAGTGATAATTTTTGGTTCTTGAAAAACGTTATAGTAGGCACATGATCGCAGTTCCCACCAGTAACGCCCTTGGTCGGAACGCTTAGACAGTTTTTCTTGCATCGGCTTCATATACTTATATACCGATGGAAATGTTTGTGCAAATACTTCCTCTGCTTTATCGTTTGCTTTACTCCACGGCCATACACTATCGCTGCTAGACTTCAGCAAAATAATCCAAAGATTTGCCCACTCTGGACTCCAGCGTTTAATATCTTGACCTCGTAAATAAGGCTTGATAATTTCAGCCGATTTAGGGTCAGCTTGAACGAGACTATTTTTAGTAGCTTCATCAATCAAAAAAGCTTCGTTAAATCCTGTTTTTATGCCATATAAAGGCTTAACGCCTGCAAAATCTTTGAGCGCAACTCCCACTCGTTGAATTTTCTGCATCAAATCATCCACAGCAGGAGGTTCCAGACTCCAAGCAGTCGCAGTAAAACGCGATCGCGAAATTTGATAGCCGTGTTGTTGAACATATTGTGTAAGGTTAATATTAGCAAGTTCCTCGCGCGGAACCGGACAAACAATCACAGGCGAATTAGGTTCAGATTTACCTGGCTCAATCTCGCTTTCAGTTTCAGAGATACATAGAGAAGCG
Source organism: Microcoleus sp. N9_B4 (assembly GCF_036701635.1). Taxonomy (NCBI): domain Bacteria; kingdom Bacillati; phylum Cyanobacteriota; class Cyanophyceae; order Oscillatoriales; family Microcoleaceae; genus Microcoleus; species Microcoleus sp. N9_B4. The sequence continues at coordinate 64,617 of NZ_JAUBRC010000002.1, forward strand.
TTAGGTTTTCTAACTGCGACAATACAGGGAAAAGTATCAGCATCCTCAAAAATTGGCGCGTGTCCGAAATCAATAATTTGCTCTAGTAAACCTTGACTGGCAAAGAACTTGCGTAGAGGTTCGCCGTATCCCGACCTCAGCCATTTATTTGTGACAATATACGAAAGCACTCCCTTCGGTTTGAGAATGTTTAACCCGAGTTCATAAAAATAAGTATAAAGGTCTGCTACGCCGTTATATGATTCATAATTTGCTTGCAAGTATGGTTTAATTGGAGATAGCAACTCCTGCCGCACATAAGGCGGATTGCCAATCACAACATCAAAACCGCCATCAGCAAAAATCTGGGGAAATTCAGCTTTCCAATCAAACGCTGTATCTGCTACATTACTGTCAGCGACGATCGAGTTTCCCGCTTTAATGTTATCATCCAAATAAGTCAGCGTTTTACCAGGTTCCGCCGTCTTTAACCACAGAGAAAGTTTGGTAATTTCTGCCGATTCCGGCAGCAAATCTACGCCGTACAGGTTGTTGCTTAAAATGCTTCTGTCAAATTCCAGGGACTTGCCGTTTTTTGGCTTACATCCCAAAGCATTCAATTCGCGATCGACTCTTTCGTACTGCTGCATCAAATAATCAAAAGCCGCAATCAAAAAAGCACCCGAACCGCACGCCGGATCGATGACGCGCGTTTTTTGCAGCACCTCGTCTCGATACGCTTTCCAAAACTTAATTGCAGTTTTCGTTGGGGGCTGAACCGACTCTTCAGCAACTTCGTTAATTAGGAAGAAATCGCGCAATTCTTGCTCTCGCCGCTGCAAATAGCCGCCGAGAGAAACCTCGACAATATATTGAGTAATAAAAGCTGGCGTGTAAAACACACCTTGAGTTTTCCGCTTGCCTTTTTTCTGATTGTATTCCTGTCCGGTAGTTTCAGCATTTAATTCTTCCAAATCTGTAACAGACTGCTCGAAAATATGCCCCAAAATATCGACGGAAACTTCGGTATCAAAATCAAATCTCGTCAGCTTATTAAGCAGACTGCATAAGGGATTTGGCACAGTCAATTGTGCGTCTAAAACCGGATCGAATTTAAATAAACCGCCGTTGTATCCCGGTACAGGAGGGTCATCATTTCCCACATCAACCCAGCGAAATACAGATTTATAATTTTCCCAAATTAATCTAGGATTGTATTGGTCTTGGTGGTCGTGAGCGTTGCTGAGGGTGTTTCGCGGCAGCAGCCCTTTATCTTCACAAAAAGCAATGAATAAAACGCGGTCTAAAGTTTTTTGAGCTTTTTCGATGAGTACGCGATCGCGGTTGGGGATATCCTGCGGCCCAGTAAAGCGAAAATGCTTGACGAGAGCGAGTCGAATTGCTTTGTACTCTTGATATAATTTATTGGTAATTTCCTCTTGAGCTTCGTCAGAGTCTTTTAACAGTCTGTCAATAACAGAACCTGTTTGAGATTGGTTTTTAGGCAAAAAATTGCGGCGACACAGCAGAAAGTAAAACCGCTTAAAAGCTTCAATATCCGCCAAGTCAGCCAGAAAAAATTGTTCGTAATAAGCGGGAGTTTTATTGGTATGATAAAGTCGCAATTCTCGATAATTCGAGACAATAATCCAGCGACAATCTGGTGTATAATTAGCGTAGCGCCAACCTTGGTCAACTGCTGATTCCGATCGCCCGGATGCGGGACGGTCTAAATCATTTTTCGCTCCCTTGAGTTCGATCGGAGCAATCACTTTACCTTGCAGGGACACCGCTTTGCCTTTAGGATTGTCAGCAGCAGTAAAAAAGCCGATCGCCCCGTCAGCAGAACCGCCGCCATCAGATATCGTTTGTTCCGCGTTAATTTCCCAAGCTTTCCCCGCACCTTGAATTACCGAGCAATATCCCAAAACATCCTGAAAAATATCATTAATAAAACTACCGTGCAGCGCAACTTCTTTAACTTCGTCTAACGTACCCGTTTTAAGTGTAGCAATCCAGGTTCCCAATTTTTGGTGGCGCACTTCCATATCTTGCGGAAAGCTAAAAGCACGCAAAGCAGTGTTGAGTGTTTTGCTGTGAAAAAGGGCGCGAGTAGAGCGATTTGTCATCTTTTCAAGCAGGTTAATCAAGTTAATTTTACAGCATCCAAGTGCAACAGCGGCTCAGACCTTCTGCTATCAAATCAGTTATACTCAAAGGCCGAGCCTCTTCGTTGGCGTAGCCCCCGTAGGGGCGGGCTTCGCTAACGCACCCTACCCCCTCAAAAAAGTCCGCGAATCGCCCGCTTCGATCGCACAACCGCCCCCTAAAGCTGAGCTAGCTCTCATTAACTTTGCATATTGTAATTATCACCAAAAGCTATAATTTTTTCTCACTCGCTTTCCGCTGCTCCCTCCGGGTTTTACAGCAAAAGTTAAATACAGGTGAGCTTATCTGCACTTAACCAAAAGTTTTGTTACAATAGGTGAGCTGTTACAAATCGTAACTTATGCTGGTTCCTATTTTAATAATTGACGTTGCCCTCGTTGCCTGGTCTTTGCACTTGATGCAAGAGGCGATCGCGCAACGGGAATTTTCACTAATGCTAGCCGGCACCCTAGTTGCGGTCTCAGCCGCCGCTCTGCTAGTCGTCTACTTTCTCATGGGCTCTTGTTTGAGCCATTTAACCGAAATATCCCAACACACTTACTAAATGATAGTAGGCGATTGACCGTTGTCCAGAAGCGAGGAGAGTTTTGTGAAAAAAAGCCGAAAGCCTTGCCAGCCGAAGGCTCAAAACTAATTTCCCCAAAAAGCTTGACAAATATTGGTCAGTTAAGGCATGATTGAGAGCGCGAAAAGAAAGGGGAATTAGCTCAGTTGGTAGAGCACTACAATGGCATTGTAGGGGTCAGCGGTTCGAGCCCGCTATTCTCCATAAATCAAGATTAGGGATAAATTACTCGTGTACCCTTACTCGTAGGGAAACCGCACTGCCCTTTCCTCATCGCCGTGTACTTAGTCGTAGGGAAACAGCATTGCCGCGTCGTTAAATTCGATCGCGCTACACACCCTGAAAAGCAATTTTCCCGTAAAATCAAAACAGTCTACCCGCAACCAAAGCGCTACCTGTGGCAAAGTCAACTGAACCCAACAATCCAGAGAGTCCGAGCCAACTTGCCCGCACGCCTCTGTACGACCTATCATTAGAACTCAAAGCCCGGATGGTGCCCTTTTCCGGGTGGGAGATGGCGGTGCAGTACGCAGGCATCAGCAGCGAACACCAAGCAGTACGCCAGCAAGCAGGAATGTTCGACATTTCCCACATGGGGAAATTTTGTTTAAGAGGGAAACAATTAATAGAAAAATTTCAACCCTTAGTACCCTCAGACTTGAGCCGCTTGCAACCCGGTCAAGCTCAATATACAGTCTTGCTAAATGCCCAAGGCTGCATCTTAGACGACATTATTTTCTACTGCCAAGAACCCGATGCTATCACTAACGAAGAACGTGCAGTAATCATTGTCAACGCCGCCACTCGCCTCGCCGACAAAGCCTGGATAACCACGCACTTAGAATTGAGCGAACTATGTTTTACAGACATCTCCGAAGATAAAGTTTTAATTGCGATTCAAGGGCCAGAATCTCTCAAATATCTCCAGCCTTTTGTAGAAGACAACCTCGCACCAATTAAGGCTTTCGGCCACTTAGAAACAAATCTGTTGGGACAACCGAGTTTTATCGCGAGAACTGGTTACACTGGCGAAGATGGGTTTGAAATCATGGTGGATGCCGAAGTAGGAAAACAACTGTGGCAAAAATTGTTAGCTGCTGGCGTTGTACCCTGCGGTTTGGGTGCGAGAGATACCTTGCGTTTAGAAGCAGCAATGGCTCTTTACGGTCAAGATATCGACGACAATATCACGCCTTTAGAGGCTGGATTGGGTTGGGTTGTTCACCTCGACACCAAAGGCGATTTTATTGGGCGTGAGGTTTTGGAACAGCAAAAAGCGAGTGGAGTATCGAAGCGGTTGGTAGGGCTAGAAATGCAGGGGCGGCACATTGCGCGCCACGGCTATCCGGTAATATTTGAAGGCGAAACAGTAGGAGAAGTTACTAGCGGTACATTATCGCCTACTTTGAATCGGCCAGTAGCCCTCGCATTTGTTCCCGCAAAATTAGCGAAAATCGGTCAGCAATTAGAAATCGAAATTCGCGGGAAAAACTATCCGGCTAATGTGGTGAAAAAACCATTTTATCGATCGCCAAACCGACCAAATTAAATTAAGTAGTTGAGCATTAATGCAGGGGCGGGCTAGAAGCCCAACCCCTACTCCCCACAATAAAGTATAAGTGTATGTGTTGTTGTGGAACGGGCTTCTAGCCCGTTGCTCATAATTATGGTCAAGAAGACTCATCTACTAGCTTAGCAAATTTTCGCAAAGTTGCAGCATAGCGATCGCCCGCCACATCCATCAAATCATTATGACCGGCCCCATCAACCCAAAAATTCACTTTCGGCTCGTTGGCGGTGGCAAACAACTGCTCTCCATGCCAAAAATGCACCACCTCATCAGCCTTACCATGAATCACCAAAACAGGCGATCGAACTTTGCCAATCTTATCAATATTCACAAACTTGTCAAAGGGTAAAATCGGAATCCGCGTCAACACCCGAAAAGCCGAAACAAAGGAACTTTCAACCACCAAACCGCCGACTTTTTGCCGGGAAGCCAAATCAATTGCCGGCCCACCGCCCACAGAACGGCCGTAAAGAATAATTTGGTTTGCAGGTACTCCCAACTGTTGGGTTAAATAATTGTAAGCAGCATCAATATCACGATAAGTATTATACTCAGAAGGATTTCCCTGACTCGTGCCGTAACCTTGATAATCATAGGCAAACACAGCAAAACCGCTATCTCGAATCTCTTTGAGTAGCCACAAAATGCCGTCCAAGTCTTCCGCATTCCCGTGACTGTAAAGTATGGTATATTTAGCTTGCGGGTTAGGAAAATGAACAGTAGAAATTTTCACGCCATTAGCTGAGCTAACTTTGATAACTTCCCTGTTCTCACTCTGACTAGATGGGGGAGGTTGAAAAATTAGCCGTTCTGAAAAAAAGAAACCGTAAAAACACAGAAATGCGTAAATAAAAATTATAGAGCGCATAAGTCGTTTGACAGAAAATTCTCCGAAAAGCAAGCGTTTAATATTTTTCCTGTTCCACTTAGTCATTACTAAAGGCTCATAGTTGAATAAGATTTAACTAATACTTTTTTATTGCGAGAAAAGACATGGCAGAATACCCAGATGACTTGAAATACCTAGACAGCCACGAATACATCCGACTCGAAGGCGACATAGCCACGATCGGCATTACTACCTATGCACTTAACCAACTCGGCGATATCGTGTTTATAGATTTGCTAGAAGTCGGTGCCACGCTGGAAAAGGACCAAAGTTTCGGTACAGTCGAGTCAGTCAAAGCCGTTGAAACCTTATACGCACCCGTTACCGGTACAGTTGTAGAGCGCAACGATCAGATTGTAGAGTCTCCCGAAGATTTGGCCGACGACCCCTATGGCGCTGGGTGGCTGCTGAAAGTCCGCGTTGACAATCCCAGCGAACTCGATAACGCTTTATCGGCCGCGGCGTACAGCAAAATGGTGGAAGGCGAGTAGTTTTGAGTTGGGAGTTTTGAGTGGGAATTTGGCCGTAGGGCTCGTTGATTCCTCCACAATCCGCCAGGGGTTGAAACCCCTGGCTAATAGCACAAGTCGTCTAAAGACGACTGAAATACCAAATCCGGCTTAAATACCCCCTTTATCTCGTTTGTCCGGTACGGCAGACTTCGTTTGACTCTCGACAGCGGTTTCAACCACCGACCTTAATCTACAGTCGTCTTCAGACGACTTTAGCTATGAGACAGGGGTTGAAACCCCTGTCGGACTGTCGGACTGTCGGAGTTTGATAGACAGAGAAAATCTCCCCTTCTTCCTTTGCAAAATGTTACAAACAAAGAAGCAAAAGTCTATTCAGGAGAATCCGCCTTGGTACTCTACAGCCCTCAACTTGAACCCAACCAGCAGCAAAACCTTTCCCCTATAAATGGTTTTGCGGGCCGGCACATTGGCCCTAAGCCCAGCGAAATCCAGGAAATGCTCGATGTTTTGGGCCTTTCCAGCCTCGATGAGTTGATTGACAAAACGGTTCCAGCGGCGATTCGCATTTCTCAACCCTTACAACTTCCCGCAGCGCAAAGCGAGTATAGCGCTTTGGCAGAATTGAAAGAAATTGCAACAAAAAATCAGGTATTTCGATCGTACATCGGCACAGGATATCACGACTGCATAACTCCCCCCGTCATCCAGCGGAATATCCTAGAAAATCCGGGCTGGTATACAGCTTACACTCCCTACCAAGCCGAAATTGCTCAAGGGCGATTGGAAGCTTTACTGAACTTCCAAACCATGATAATTGACCTCACGGGTTTGGAAATTGCCAACGCTTCCTTGCTGGATGAAGGGACTGCGGCGGCGGAAGCGATGGCGGTGAGTTACGGCGCCAGCAAAAATAAGGCAAAAGCGTTTTTTGTTTCCCAAGATTGCCACCCTCAAACTGTGGAAGTTGTGCAAACTCGCGCTAAGCCGTTGGGAATTGAGGTAATTGTCGGCGACCATCAAAGCTTTGAGTTCGATCGTACAATCTTCGGCGCTCTCCTGCAATACCCCGCCACAGACGGCGCAATTTACGACTATAGCGATTTTATTCGATCGGCACACGAAGTCGGCGCATTAGTCACAGTCGCCGCCGATATTTTGAGCCTGTGCTTGCTCACACCCCCCGGCGAATTCGGCGCGGATATAGCCGTAGGAAGCACTCAGCGCTTCGGAGTGCCGATGGGATTCGGAGGGCCCCACGCAGCCTATTTCGCCACCCGAGAAGAGTTTAAACGGCAAGTTCCCGGGAGAATTGTCGGCGTTTCTAAAGATGCCAACGGCAAATCTGCTTTACGTTTGGCCTTGCAAACTCGCGAACAGCACATCCGCCGCGAAAAAGCAACTAGCAATATTTGTACTGCTCAAGTTTTGCTGGCAGTGATGGCGAGTATGTATGCTGTTTATCACGGCCCGTCTGGACTGAAAGACATTGCTGAGAAAGTATGGAGTTTAACAGCACTTTTGGCATCCGGTTTAAGAAGTTTCGGATACAAAATTGGTTCTCAACCTTTCTTCGATACTTTGCGGGTAGAATTGGGAGACAAACCCCTGTCAGAACTTCTAGAAGCTGTTAAAGTTCGCAAAATTAATCTCCGAGTTTTCGATGATTCGACAGTGGGAATCACTTTAGATGAAACTGTCAGCGTTGAAGATGTGCAAGAGTTGTGGGAAATTTTTGCACAGAATAAAGATTATATCAGGGCAGACGGGCAGAATGCTCTCAACATTCCGCTGGATGCCGACGCATTGAATTCCTATTTGACGTTACCCGATTTTTGCGATCGTACCAGCAGCTATCTCGGCCATCCAGTTTTCAACAGCTACCATTCGGAAACTGAACTTTTGCGCTATTTGCACCGTTTAGAAGCCAAGGATTTATCGCTAAATACATCGATGATTCCCTTGGGTTCTTGCACCATGAAATTGAATGCCACAGCAGAGATGATGCCGGTGACTTGGGCAGAATTTGGCAAGATACATCCCTTTGCACCCCGCGATCAAACTCGCGGCTATCAAAAGATGTTCGTGCAACTAGAACAGTGGCTGGCAGAAATCACCGGTTTTGCGGGAATTTCTTTGCAGCCAAACGCCGGTTCCCAAGGCGAATACGCGGGTTTGTTAGTTATTCGCCAATACCACGAACACCGAGGCGAATCTCACCGAAATATCTGTTTGATTCCCCAGTCAGCCCACGGTACAAATCCGGCTAGCGCGGTGATGGCGGGGATGAAAGTAGTTGCTGTCGAGTGCGATTCCCAGGGCAATATTGATGTCGCAGATTTACATAAAAAAGCCGAGAAGCACAAAAATGAACTGGCGGCGTTGATGGTGACATATCCATCTACGCACGGCGTTTTTGAGGAAGAAATTAAAGAGATTTGCGAGATTGTCCACAACTGCGGCGGACAAGTTTATATGGACGGCGCAAATATGAATGCTCAAGTTGGTTTGTGCCGCCCCGGTGATTTTGGTGCTGATGTTTGTCACTTGAATTTGCACAAAACTTTCTGTATTCCCCACGGCGGCGGCGGGCCGGGAATGGGGCCGATTGGGGTAATGTCTCATTTGGTAGAATTTTTGCCCAGTCATTCTATTCTTAACAGTCAACAGTCAACAGTTAACAGTCAACAGTCAACAGTTAACAGTCAACAAATATCAGTTGGTGCTGTTTCCGCAGCGCCTTGGGGAAGTGCTAGCATTTTGACGATTTCTTGGATGTACATTCGGATGATGGGAGGATGGGGTTTAACTGAGGCAACAAAAGTAGCAATTCTTAATGCTAATTACATGGCAAAACGGTTACAATCTTATTATCCCGTTTTGTACAAAGGGAAAGCTGGCTTGGTGGCGCACGAGTGTATTCTGGATTTGCGATCGCTCAAAAAATCTGCGGCTATTGAAGTGGAAGATATCGCTAAACGGTTGATGGATTACGGCTATCACGCGCCGACGGTTTCTTGGCCGGTTGCTGGTACGGTAATGGTGGAACCGACGGAAAGCGAATCGAAGCAGGAATTAGACCGTTTTTGCGATGCGATGATTGCGATTCGAGGCGAAATTGCGGAGATTGAAAAAGGTAATGTTGACGCGCACAATAATGTCTTGAAAAATGCGCCGCACACCGCAGAATCTCTGATGGTTGATGAGTGGAACCGTCCTTATACTCGCGCGCAAGCGGCTTATCCGGCCCCTTGGACTCGCGAACATAAGTTTTGGCCGGCGGTGGGCAGGATAGATAATGCGTTTGGCGATCGCAATTTTGTCTGTTCTTGTTTACCAATGGAGGCTTATAGTCAAGGTTAAATAAGTCTCTCCGGGTGGCAATGGGCACCTTACGCATATACTCTTGTGGGGTGCTTCTAGCCCGCCCAAAAAATAAAGTTTAAATGTATAACAGCTTATCAAACTAGATAAACGCGGCGAAAACAATGTAATACAAAAATCCAAACATCCCAGGAAAAATAAAAAATGAATAGACGATTTTTGTGGTTGGCTCCCGAAAATAAATCGCGTTGGATTATCCTATTATTGTTAGGTTGGTTGGCTGCTTTGGGGGTAGTGGCAACAACAGCTTACCTTAAAATGGCGATCGCCCAAACAGCCAATCCCACCTTATCTGTAGACGTTACAGCAGATCGACATCCCATCAGTCCCGACATCTATGGTATGAATGATTATGCGATCGATCCCACACTCGCCCAAGAGTTGCGAATTCCAGTGGAACGCTGGGGGGCTAATCACACCAGCCGCTACAACTGGTTAGTCGATTCTTCCAACAACGGCGATGACTTCTTTTTCGTGGGTGGCGGCGACAATAAAAATCCTGTTCCCGGCGATTCTATAGATAAAATTGTCCAAACCAACCGCCAAAACGGCAGCAAAAGCATCGTTACAATTCCAATGATTGGCTATGTAAATAAATTTAGCACTTGGAACTGCGGCTTTAGAGTAGCCAAATACGGCCCGCAAGAAAAAACAAACCCCTACATTTTTCCAGAAGGCGATAAGTGCGGCAATGGTAAGCGTCCCGACGGCACTTTGATAACTGATAACAATCGCCTTGATGTCAGTATTACTAGCAATCCAGAATTTCAAAAACCTTGGGTTGAACACTTAGTTAAAACTCACGGTACTGCTGCTAACGGCGGCGTGCAAATTTACCAAATGGACAACGAACCAAGCGGCTGGGGAAATACTCACCGCGATGTTCATCCAGAAGCGACGAGTTACGAGGAATTGCGCGATCGCACTTATCAATATGCCTCAATGGTAAAAGCTACAGATCCCACTGCTAAGGTACTCGGCCCGTCGGATTTTGCCTGGCCTGTATATGTGGATTCTCTCGTAAAAGGCGATCGCGAAAAACACGGCGGTGTCTGGTTTGCGCGGTGGTACTTGCAGCAAATGCGCGCTTACGAACAGCAAAAAGGTGTTCGGATTCTCGATTATTTTGACGAACACTACTATCCTGCGGCGGACGATACCTGTTTGGCCAATTGTCCCGCCGGCGATGCCAACACCCAAGCGCTGCGGCTGCGATCGACTCGTTCTCTCTGGGATGCTACCTATACTGATGAAAGTTGGATTGGTAAATACAATCCGCCACTAACAATTATCCCTCGGTTTCGAGAGTGGGTAAAACAGGATTATCCAGGTACAAAGGTTGCAATTACTGAATACAATTGGGGCGGTTTGGAGTCAATGAATGGGGCGTTAACTCAAGCCGATGTACTGGGGATTTTTGGGCGGGAACAACTGGATTTAGCCACGCTTTGGGGGCCTCCAAAGTCCTCGGAACCGGGTGCTTATGCCTTCCGAATGTACATGAATTACGACGGAAAAGGCGGTAAGTATGGGGATACATGGGTGCGTTCGGATAGCACAGATCGGGGACTTTTGTCAATCTACGCAGCCGATCGCAGCAGTGATGGTACTCTGACGCTGGTAATTATTAATAAAACTAGCCAAAATTTGACCAGCAACTTGAGTTTGAAAGGATTTAAACCGGCGGATAAAGCTCAAGTTTACACTTACAGCGAAGCGAATTTGCAGGCGATCGTCCGTCAGAGCGATTTAGGTGTCAGTGATACTGGATTCCAGGCAACTTACCCAGCTAATTCTATGACTTTGGTGGCTATTCCCAAGGCTAATTCTTAGGGGGACTTAACTTAACAGACGGGAATTCCGCGCCAGAACCGAAATAATTAAACCGCAGAGGACGCTCTTGACACTGAGGAAGAGAAGAGAGAGATGAATAATTCTGACATTTTAATCTGAAATTAGACCTGAAGCGTTCATGCGATCGTCCTCAGCATTTGAGTGTGTTAGTGGACAAATACAACTCTCCTGTCCCAGCCACTGCGATCCTACTTGATGCAGGGCTGCCATCACTGGTTGAATTTGGCGACCCTTGGGCGTGAGGGAATATTCTACACGGGGCGGAATCTCGGCATAAACACGCCGATCGACTAACCCTTGAGATTCCAACTCTCGTAGGCGTTGGGTGAGGGTTTTGGTGCTGATGCCAGGAAGTGCCGCGAGTAATTCGTGGGGACGCCTCGCGCCTCCAAACAGTTCGCGTAGAACCAAAATTGACCATTTATTGTCCAACAAATCTAGCACAAATTGAATCGGACATTTAACCTCTACGCACTGACTTGCTTCCACCATAAACTCCCTTCACAGTTGCCTTCACAATAATTTCCATATTTCTTTAGAAATGGCTCAAGCGTCCTATTGGCTTCAATGCTTTACCTCAAGTAACTATAGGATACCACTGGTAACTGACTTGTGGGCGATCGCGGATTAAGGCAATGTGGTGCACAGTCATCAATTCCGAACAATCCACTCTCCACTCCTATGGTCAGTTCAATTAGTAAATCGGAGTCTGCTGGTTTGCCATCCGGCATTAAAGCACCTGTTCAAGAAACCCTGTTAACACCCCGCTTTTACACCACCAATTTTGATGCCGTTGCCGAAATGGATCTGTCCGGGCAACAAGCGGAATTAGAAGCAGTTGTAGCAGAATTGCGCGCGGATTATAACCGCCACCATTTTGTCCGCAATCAGGAGTTTGAGCAATCCTGGGACAACATTGATGGCGAAACGCGAAAGGCATTTATTGACTTTCTAGAGCGCTCCTGTACCTCAGAATTTTCGGGTTTTCTGTTGTTCAAAGAACTTTCCCGCAAACTTAAGAATCGCCAACCGTTGTTATCGGAAGCCTTTAGCTTACTGGCACGGGATGAAGCGCGTCATGCTGGTTTCTTGAATAAGGCGATGACGGATTTTGGGTTGTCTCTGGATCTGGGCTATTTAACAAAAAATCGTACCTACACATTCTTCCCTCCAGAATGGGTAATTTATACTGTTTATCTGTCGGAAAAGATTGGCTACTGGCGCTATATTTTGGTGTATCGCCATCTCGAACAACATCCAGAACATCAAATTTATCCCCTGTTTCGCTACTTCGAGAATTGGTGCCAAGACGAAAATCGGCATGGGGATTTCTTTAAGGCATTGTTGCGATCGCAGCCTAAGCTTTGGAATAGCTGGAAGGCAAGACTCTGGGCGCGCTTTTTCCTTCTGACGGTGTTTGCCACCCACACAATGACGGTGTTGGAACGCTCCACATTTTATGACTCGATCGGGATCGACCCCCAGGAATATAACAAGCAGGTGATTCATCACACCAATGAAACGGCAAAACGGGCGTTTCCCAGTATTTTAGATACCCACCATCCAGAATTCTTTCCCCGTTTGGATCGATGTGCGATCGCCAATCAGAAGCTAGCAGAAATCTCCAGTAACCAGCGCCCTGCCGCTATCAAATTTTGCCAAAAATTACCCTGGATTGCTGTGATTGTGTGGCAGTTGTTGCGCCTTTATTTACTGCCATCGATTAATGCTGAAACGTCCAGAACCGCGATTAATTAGGAGATAAGATCATGACTAATCTATCGACACGCCTCCGAGAAGGCACGATGCAATCCCACACCACAGCCGAAAATACGGCATTTATGAAATGCTTTCTCAAAGGCATTGTGGAACGGGAACCTTTGCGTAAACTATTTGCCGATTTGTACTTTGTTTACAGCGCCCTAGAAACGGCTTTGCAGAACCATGTCAACCACCCGATTATCGGGAGTCTCTATTTCCCTGAGTTAAATCGCGTTGAGAATCTGGCTGGCGATCTAGCTTTTTATTACGGTGAAAATTGGCGGAAGGAAATTACGGCTTCGCCAGCGGGTTCTGTGTATCGCGATCGCATTCAAACCCTCTCAAAAACCGATCCAGTCCTGCTGATTGCCCATGCCTACACCCGCTACATGGGTGATTTATCCGGCGGACAAAGCTTGAAAAAGGTGATTCGATCGGCGTTGTCTCTGCCGCCGGATCTAGGAACAAATTTCTATGAATTTTCCCAAATCTCGACACCAGAAGCAAGGCGAGTATTTAAGGAACGCTATCGCCAAACCTTTGATGAGTTTCCGGTGGATGCTGACACGATCGAGCGAATTGTCGCCGAAGCAAATACGGCATTTGCCCTCAACCGGGAGGTGATGCACGAACTCGAAGCCGATGTAAAAGCTGCGATCGGAGACCATACCTTTGATTTGCTGACTCGGCAAGATCGCCCCGGCAGCACAGAACGCCACTCTCATGGTGCCCAGCGAGAATCTGTGGCGAAATAGAGTGCCCAAGGAAAACAAGATCGATCGTATCTCTAAAATATGCCGGGGCTCTGAACTTACACAACAACAGAAGGACACATTAGTTAATGAAACAGTTATCACAAACGGTTGAATTTGATGCTGGATTGTTGAATACATACAACCAGCCTGTACCCCGCTATACCAGCTATCCACCCGCCACTGAATTAACTACTGACTTCGATCGCAACGCATTTAAAACCGCGATCGCCGTCGGCAATCACAAACAAACCCCCTTATCGCTTTACTGCCACATTCCGTTTTGTGAAACGCCCTGTTATTTCTGCGGCTGCAATACCATCATCACCCAGCGCAAGGAGTTAGCAGAACCCTATTTAGGCTATCTCGCTCGCCAAATTCACCAAGTTGCCAGTTTGGTGGATGCCGATCGACTGGTGCATCAGTTGCACTGGGGCGGTGGCACTCCCAATTATCTCGATCGCACTCAGGTAGAGTTTCTCTGGAATCAGTTCAATCATTATTTTAGTTTTGATGCAGCAGCAGAAATATCGATCGAAATCAATCCTAGCTATATCGATCGCGAATACATTCTATTTCTTCGACAATTAGGCTTCAATCGGATTAGCTTTGGTATTCAGGATTTTAATCCCATCGTGCAGGAAGCAATCAATCGGGTGCAGCCCGAAGCGATGTTGTTTAATGTAATGGATTGGATTCGGGAAGCAGGGTTTGAAAGTGTCAATGTAGATTTGATTTACGGCTTACCTTTCCAGACACAAGCCACATTCCAAGAAACAGTAAAGAAGACCTTGCAATTAAATCCCGATCGCATTGCCGTCTTTAATTTTGCCTATGTTCCCTGGATCAAACCGATTCAGAAACGAATGCCGGAATCTGCTTTGCCGACTGCGGGCGAAAAGCTGAAAATTATGCAAAGTACGATCGCCCAACTGACGCAAAATGGCTATGTGTTTATTGGCATGGATCACTTTGCCAAGCCGAATGATGAACTGGCGATCGCCCAACAAGCGGGTCAACTCCATCGCAATTTTCAGGGGTATACAACCAAGCCCGAATCAGATCTGTTGGGCTTTGGCATGACTTCCATCAGTATGTTGCAGGATGTATATACCCAAAACCACAAGGGATTAAAAGACTTTTATCGGGCGATCGATGCGGGTGAATTACCGATTGAAAAAGGCGTTCGACTCAACCAGGACGATCTGATTCGGCGCACAGTAATCATGGAATTGATGTGTCAATTCCAACTGTCGGTGCAAGATTTGGAAGAAAAATACCATCTCGGATTCGATCTCGATTTCAATGACTATTTCGCCCAGGAACTTCCCAAACTCGATCCCTTAGAAGCCGATGGGTTAATCAAACGTTGGGGGGATGGCATTGAAGTAACTGCGATCGGGCGATTGCTGATTCGCAATATTGCATCCGTGTTTGATGCTTACCTCGGCGATCGTACAGGCGATCGTACAACCAAAACCTTTTCCAAAGCCATTTGAAATTTTGTAATGCAAACAACTCCGACTCGATATCCGCTGGATTGGACTGCGGTATTCTTTTTCACCACAATTCATGCCATCGCATTTTTAGCACCTTGGTTCTTCTCCTGGTCTGCCCTGGGTATGACTATCTTTTTGCACTGGTTATTTGGCAGTATTGGCATTTGTTTGGGCTATCACCGCCTATTGAGCCATCGCAGTTTTCAGGTTCCTAAATTGCTGGAATATGCGATCGCCCTGATTGGTGCCTTTGCTCTACAAGGAGGGCCAATTTTCTGGGTTGCGGGTCATCGGCTACACCACGCCTATACCGAGGATGTCGATAAAGATCCTTACTCAGCCCGTCGGGGGTTCTGGTGGAGCCATATGTTGTGGATTTTCTACCCGCATTCAGAATTCTTTGATTATGAACAGTACCAGCGGTTTGCCCCCGATCTGACACGCGATCGATTTTATTGCTGGCTGAATCGCAACTTTTTGCTGCTGCAAATCCCCTTGGGGATACTGCTGTATGCACTAGGGGGATGGTCATTTGTGATCTGGGGAATGTTTGTCCGAGCTGTTTTGCTCTGGCATAGCACTTGGTTTATTAACTCGGTCACTCACCTGTGGGGATACCGTACCTTTGACACAAAGGACAACTCCCGCAATCTTTGGTGGGCGGCGATTCTCACCTATGGCGAAGGTTGGCACAATAACCACCACGCCCATCCTAACGTTGCCAAAGCAGGCTGGCGCTGGTGGGAATACGATCCGACCTGGTGGGCAATTTGGCTGTTAAAGAGATTGGGTATTGCCCAAAAAGTGGTGATGCCACCGACTCAAAATAGTACACCTTAGAATCAGAAAATTCCTGGACGCACGCGAAGTCAAAAACCCGGTTTCTGCGTCAATATCTCAAAGGAATAGCGACGATTTTCAGAGAAACCGGGTTTTTTGCGTAAGTATTAATCATAAATATAGGAGCTCAATCTGAAGCGATGTCTACAGTCACTACACCCTTCACTTCTGTTTACGGCCCAGTGCAATCCTGGCGCTTTGGGCGATCGCTAGGAATTGATCCGATCGGGCCAGATTCTAGTTGCTCATTTAACTGTGTGTATTGCCAGTTAGGTGAGATTGAGCACCAGAGTTGCAACCGCCAGATTTTTGTCCCGACTCAGAAAATTCAACAGGATCTGCAATCCTTCCCTGTCTGCGATGTGGACACCATCACTCTCAGTGGTAGCGGTGAGCCAACTCTGGCGCAAAATTTAGGCGAAATTCTGGTCATGGCGAAGCAAATGACCGGGAAGCCCGTTGGCGTATTGACCAACGGCAGTTTGCTGGGCGATCGCGCGGTGCGTGAGGAACTGGCGATCGCCGATTGGGTAGCTGTCAAAGTTGATGCCATTTCTGCTGACACATTCCGTCGCATCAATCGCCCCATGCCAACCATCAACCTCCAGGAGATTTGGGCCAGTCTCCTCCAATTTCGCCAACTCTATTCAGGACACCTGGCAATTCAGACGATGCTACTCACCGAGTGGAACGAACAGGATCGCGCAGAGTACATCCGGCGGATGCAAGCATTACGGCCGGACGAAATCCAACTCAACACGCCGACGCGACTTTGCCCGCTAACGCATCAGCTAGAAGCACGAGGGAATGATCTGCCCAATTCCTGTTTATATCCGACAAGGCAACTCAAGCAAGTCAATGCTGAAGTGCTACAGGTTTTTGGCGATCGCATTGAACGTGTCATAGGAATTCCAGTGCGTTACCCATTATTAAAACCAGAGGCGGAGAAGCTATGAAACCTCAGAAAACAAACCCATATTTTCAGCTTTTAGAAATTCCCCCAGGCTATCTCAACATCATGGGATATGTAGACGAGTCGGAAGTGAATGGGCCGGGTTGTCGAGCCGTGATCTGGGTGCAAGGATGTCTGCGGGAGTGTCCAGGTTGTTTTAATCCGGCTTCTTGGTTTTTTGAGATTAATCAATTAATTGCGGTTGATGTTCTTGCTCAGCAGATTCTCAGTCACCCTCGCAACCAGGGTGTCACCTTTTCGGGCGGAGAACCCTTCTGGCAGGCTCCAGCCTTGGCAGATTTGGCACGCCAAGTCAAAGCAGCAGGATTAAATGTTATGTCGTTTACTGGCTTCACGTTAGAACAATTGCGATCGCAACAGGGGCCGGCTGGTGTTGAGGAGTTGCTGGAACAACTCGATATTTTAATCGATGGTGCTTATGTGCAGTCTTTGGCAGTCAACTCATCCGATTCTCTCGTTTCTTCCAGCAACCAACGGGTACATCTTTTCAATCCTGCTTTTGAGGATCGACTCACTTGGGCGAGCGATCAAATGGAGATTCATATTCTCAAAGATGGCAGTCGGATTTTTACAGGCTACCGGGGTCAAATGAATCTGGCTGAGTCGGAGTTATGAAACCGATCGCATTAAGCATCGAGCATCCAAGCAACACACTTTTGCATTTGCTCGCTCATGGTTTGTCGATCGGCATTGTACCTGCGGCCGTGTCCCGGCAACACCCATTCAAACGAGTAATTAGCCAAATTCTGCATAGATTTGATTTGTTCCGGCCAAGAATACCAACAAACTTCGTGAAAGCCAACTAGCTGCTGCAAACTTTCCGACCAAGCAAGATGATCGCCGCTAAACAAAAACTTGTTATTGTAAAGCAAAACAGTGTGACCTTTGGTGTGGCCGGGAACAGGTATAATCAACAAATCATCGGCTATTTGATGCGGTTCGCTGCCCGACAATTGAATTTCTACACTGCGAGTACCCGCGTTAATTTCGTCCGCATGAAGGATGCGATCGCACCCAAAATGGTCGCGGTATCTTTGATGGTCTGCTACGTCGTCGCGGTGAGTCAAGTACAGATAGCGAATGCCACCCATTGCTTCTATGTTTTTGACTAGCGGCGGCACAAAACGGGGAGAATCCACTAAAATGTTGCCTTCTGGGCGGACAATTAAATAACTAGCTGCGCCGTAGGATTTCTCTGAGTGGTAGCCGCAGTGGTAGATATTTTCTGTTACGAGTGCGGGCAACTGTTGCTGAACTTCTTTGATGTTTTTGGGTTTTTCAACAGTGCCGATCGAACTTGTGGGACAAGACAAAAGAGCTGCGAGCGATCGCATTTCTTCAGTTTCATTAGTTGGCTGGTGGTAAACCGCAGACTGTTCTCCCGCTTGAGTAAATACTTCAGGTGCCATCCACCGACAAGTATCACAGTCAATGCAGGTATTATCTACATAAAAGTTACCGTTAATATTTTCAGTACGCCGCCGATTAATGTTAGCCATTTTTCTACCTCTTAATAACCCATATAAATTATGGTAACTTACTATAACGAGTACCCCCGACATCCCGCCGGGTTTAAACCCCCGTCTCACAGCACAATTCGGTTAAAACTCACATCTTGCACCATTCTCAAGAACGGGCTCTCCGGCCCGTTCCACAAAAGATAAATTTTCTTGTGGAACAGGCCGGAAAGCCTGTTCCTAAAAGGATTATTGACAATGGTGCAAGATCTAAGTTTCAATCAACAATTCTATCGCTGCTGATCCGCTGGAAAAGCACCCGCTTTCACCGCCACAGTAACAGGTTGTCCGCCACGGCTTAATTCAAGCTGCAGATCGCTGCCCACTGTACTTTTCTCGACAATTTGCTGTACGCTGCCAGCATCGCTGACTTCTGCACCGTTGATTTTCTTGATCACATCGGCAAGGCGAACTCCAGCTTGTGCCGCCGGAGAATTTTTCGCAACTCCCAAAACTAACACGCCTTTATCTTCCGTCAGCCTCAATTTGGTGTTGGGATTTTGATTAAATTCTCTCTTGATTTCGGGAGTAATGCTCAACATCCGAACGCCGAGATAAGGATGTTCGGCTTTTCCTGTTGTTACTAATTGGTCGGCAATTTGTTGTGCTCGATCGATCGGAATAGCAAAACCCAATCCTTGAGCACCTTGAATAATCGCCGTATTCATGCCGATAACTTGACCGCGCTGGTTCAGCAGCGGCCCACCGGAATTGCCGGGATTGATCGCAGCATCGGTTTGAATAAAGTTGACGCGCTTGTCGGGAACACCGACATCGGCGCTAGAACGGCCTGTAGCGCTAATAATTCCCACAGTCACAGTATTGTCCAAACCGAGGGGATTGCCGATCGCGATCGCCCATTCTCCCGGCTGTAACTCTTCAGATTTGCCCAAACTCACCACAGGCAAATTGTTAGCTTCAATTTTAACAACAGCCACATCAGTAACTGTATCTACGCCTAAAACTTTGCCGACAAATTCGCGGCCATCCTTCAGTTTTACCGTCACCGTATCCGCGCGGTCAACGACGTGAGCGTTAGTCAAAATGCGACCGTCGGAACCAAAAATAAAACCCGAACCGGAGCCCCTTTCTACTCGATTTCCCGGCGCAATCGGAGATTCGGAACCGAAGAAGCGGCGGAATTGCTCAGGTATCTCATCTGGAACTTGGTTCGTCACCGTGCGAGAGGAGTTGATCCGCACCACTGCCGGGCCGACTTCCTGCACAACTTTACTGACAAAATTAGAGTCTTGAGATGGCAGTATATTCGCAGGCAACGCTGAGATTGGTGCTGCACTTGAAGGTTCAGCTTGAATGGCGTTAGAACTTCCAGGAACCTGAGAAGTTAGGGCGTTGCACCCAACAGTTGCGGTGGAGCCGAGCAAAATGAGGGATAAAAAAGCAAGTTTTTTAGGCAAATAAAAACGGCGAGAACGCTGAGCTGAAGCAGGCATATTTTGGGTTGACATAGTATTAATTTGGTGAGAGTTAGAGGGAGAGTTATAATTAGGGTTTTGCATTTTTAGCACCTACTGTAATTAAGTTAGAAGTAAAGGCTCTTTAATTTTAATTCAAGCATTTATACTATCGGGTTGACTGGTGGGGTTTACCCTACAAGCTGGGGTAGAAACCGGACAGTCGCAGGCAAATTGTCTGTCGATTCCAGCTTTTGAGTGCGATCGAGCTGGGTCGGCACTGGTGAATTGCTGTCTGAGTGCGATAAGATAAACTACGGTAGCCAGCTAGCATATTCCGCATTTCCCGCGAAAATTTCACAGGATTGATATCCGAAGTCAACAACAATCCTGGACTCAAAAAACCCAGGTTGCTACGCAAAATATTCGTTGTGAGCGATCGACGTTAACCTAGAAACGGAGGTTTTGACCCAGCCTGCATCCAGGAAGGATAGCAGCTAAAGCACCGGAAAGCCTCACCCGAAAGCAGGAAGTAAAAAACCAGTAAAGCCTCAAGCTAAAGTACCAACTATACCCCAGTCAAAATAGCCTGCCAAAACTCTCTTCATATCGTTTCCGGTTGCATCGGAATAATAAAATCGAGTCAACCGTTAACACTCAACCATTCAGTTTTTTGACCCGCCCGTCAACAGTCAACAGTCAACAGTCAACAGTCAACAGTCAACAGTCAACAATAATTCCGGTGCAACCGGAATTGATATCAAATCTAAAATTTGAACCTATGGAGGAATTTTACTGCTCCATAGGTTCAATGGAACTAACCGAATCGATTTGCCTCGACTTGTTCCTCAAACTCTCCAAAATATCAACAGTATTCTTAATAAAACCAGCCATCGGCACAGCCACTAACAAACCTGCTACTCCCGCCACCTTAACCCCCACCAGCAGCGCCACTAAAATCCACACGGGATTGAGACCGATAAAACTGCCTAATAACCGAGGAGCAACCCCGCTTTCAATTATTTGCTCAATTACTGTAGCGACAGCTAAAACTGTGACGCCGAGCCAAAAGTTGTTTAATGTGATCAGCAAACTGACAATGCAAATACTGAAAGGTGCCCCGAAGGGAATCATAGTCATTGCACCCACACCCAAACCGAACAGAAGTCCGAAGGGAACTCGCATAATTAAAAAAGCAACAGTGATAGACAATCCCATCAAGCCCGCCAAAGTTGCTTGCCCGACGAAGTAGTTGTGGAAGCTTCGCGCCAGCAACTCTCGCAATTGAAGGCTCAGCTTGGAGGGAAACCATTTAAATAATCCTTCCCATACGCGATCGCCGTGTAAGAGCAAGTAGAATGTCACGACTATTGTGAGGAGGAAATTCAACAGACTGTCTGCAGCACCCAAACCAAATCTGAGAATTTCGCCAGTGAGAGACTGCAATTGAAATGAAAGTCGATCGCTCAATTGGGTAGTCAAACCGCTGACATCAATGCGGAGATTGCGATTTTCCGCCCAATTGTGGAACGCTTCAATCTGTTCTGTGCCAGAAACTATCCAAGTCGGCAGTCGGGTGGCGAGTTCATTGATTTGGTTTAGCAGAATGGGAGCCAGAGTGATACCTAAAACCACCAATACCAGTAAAGTCAAAAACAATACCGACAAAACTGCTCGATCGCGCTTCAAGCCGTATCTGTGCAGAAAGCGCACTGGATAATCTAGCAAAAAAGACAGCACTGTAGCCACTACCAAAACTGTAATCAGGGCGCGAAAATATTCAAAGACTAGGAGGGCTAACCAGCAGTTGAGTACCGCTAGGGGAAATACCAGTCCGTAAGTCCACCACTGCGGCAGTTGAGTGAAACGTCTCATCTAAGTTAACCGAGTTAAAATTTGAGATGCAAGATGTGAGATTGACACTGCTATTCGCCCTTCTCCGTTAACCATTTTATAGTGCCTTTATTTATACCCGGCTGCTGAAAATTCCCAGTTGCTCGACCCGCAGCGGAAATTGGGTTGCTGGCAGGCAGTGCCTGCCACAACCATGTTATATCGTTTCCGCTGGTATGGATATATCACCTGCGAAAAAAATATTTTTTGCTGTTGGCAAGGCGGCAGTTTGCAGCGCGCGATTCAACCTTTTTCCCCGTGCCGTTCGAGAGCTAATTGAATTAAACGGTCTACTAATTCCGGGAAAGAAATGCCGTCCGCTGCCCACATTTGCGGATACATACTGGTAGCTGTAAAGCCGGGAAAAGTGTTGATTTCGTTAATCAAAACTTCTCCGGTTGATTCAATGTAGAAAAAGTCTACTCGCGCTAAACCTGCCGCGTCTATAGCCAAAAATGCTTGCACTGCCATTTCTTGGATTTTCGAGACGATCGCACCGCTGACTTTTGCCGGGATTGAGCAGTCGGCTTGTCCTTGGGTATATTTAGTTTCGTAGTCGTAGAAATCGCTTTGAAAAGTAATTTCTCCCACCGTTGAAGCTTGGGGATTATCGTTACCCAAAACTGCACATTCTAATTCTCTAGCAACCACACCCGCTTCGACAATTATCCGCCTGTCGTAGCTGGCGGCGCTGTCGAGAGCAGCTTCTAACTCCGCGCGCGATCGAGCTTTAGCAATTCCCACAGACGAACCCAAATTAGCGGGTTTTACAAAGCAAGGATAGCCCAACTCAGCTTCAATTTTGTCGCACAGTTTGGGAAAAACGCAAGGATTAGACCAGATTTCGGAACGGTTGACAGCGATGTATTTTACCTGCGGCAAACCAGCGTGAGCAAAAGCCATTTTCATCGCAATTTTATCCATTCCCAGCGCCGAACCTAAAACCCCGGAACCGACAAAAGGAAGTTGCATTAATTTCAGCAACCCTTGCACCGTACCGTCTTCGCCGTTTGGGCCGTGCAAAACAGGGAACCAAACATCTACAGCATTAAAATTAGGAAACTGTGCAGCGGGAGAGTCGTTTTGTGCTGTGTGTTCCTCTATTTCCAGAGGTTTTCCGGTGGCTAAGACTTGTTGAGGTAATGTTCCCGACAGCCAGCGGCCGTTTTTTTGGATGTAAAAGGGCAGAACTTCGTATTTAGAGGCATTTTCCTCCGCAGCGAGGGCACGGGCGATCGCCCGCGCCGAACTAATTGAGACTTCGTGTTCGCCCGATCGCCCCCCGAACAATAGCCCGATCCGCATCATTGTCATTTTTCACTACTCCTAGGACTTTTCGACAAATATACACGCAGAGAGCGCAACTAAGGCACATACGAACCGCTTTAAGACTACTTATCCCCTCCCTTCCACTCTTCCTCTGTGTCCTCTGCGCTCTCTGCGGTAAAAAAAATTACATCTTCTTAGAAAAGTTCACCAGTAAGCCGTCCCCTATCTCATTCCGGTACTATTTAAAGCATTTCCCCCGTCAAACTAAAAGCGCGAATATCTGTAATTTTAACCCGCACAATTTTACCCGCCAATTCCGCAATATCGCCCTTAAAAAATGTGAGGCGATTGCCGCGAGTGCGCCCCATCACCTGAGTTGGATCTTTGAGATTCTGGACTTCCACCAAAACCTCTTCAGTGCGTCCGAAATAGCGCTGCGATCGTTCCATCGCCGTTGTTGTCACCACATGATTGATTCGTTGCAGGCGATCGGCTTTCACATCCTCACTCAACTGATTTTCCCACAAAGCCGCCGGCGTCCCAGGGCGAGGCGAATAAGCCGCAGTATTCACCAAATCGAAACCAACATCTTCGATCAACTTCAAAGTCTTCTCAAACTGCGCTTCCGTCTCCCCAGGAAAACCGACAATCGCATCAGCCGTAATCGAAGCATCCGGCATATAACGGCGAATTGTATCAATAATCCGGCGGTATTTCTCCTGAGTATAACCCCGAGACATCGCCTTCAGAATATCATTATCTCCAGACTGAAAAGGAATGTGAAAATGTTCGCAAACCTGCGGCAATTCCGCACAAGCCTTAATCAATCTTTCCGTAAAATAGCGCGGGTGGCTAGTAGCAAATCTGAGGCGATCGACACCAGGCACATCCTGCACAAAATAAAGCAAATCCGTCAAAGTATGCTGGTTGCTGCCGTCCGGTTTTGTCCCCGGCAAATCGCGCCCGTAAGCATCAATATTCTGCCCCAATAAAGTTACTTCCTTGTAACCTTGACGGCCCAAATCCTCCATCTCAGCCCGAATTGCCTCCGGCATTCGCGACTGTTCAACCCCGCGAACATTGGGGACAACACAATAAGTGCAGCGTTCATTGCAGCCGTAAATTACATTCACCCAAGCAGTCACCTTGCTGTCGCGGCGCGGCTTAGTAATATCCTCCATAATCTCAACAGCTTCAGTCGCCACAACTTGATTGCCCTCAAAAACTTGTTCGAGTAAATCTTCAAGTCGGTTAGCGTGTTGTGGCCCCATTACTAAGTCTAATTCCGGCACTCTTCGCAGCAGCGCTTCACCTTCCTGCTGCGCCACGCATCCAGCTACAATTAAAGTTAAACCCGGTTCTTGGCGCTTGCGATGAGCTTGCCTTCCTAGGTTAGAATAAACTCTTTGTTCGGCATTGTCGCGAATCGTGCAAGTATTGTAGAGAATCAAGCTAGCTTCGTTCGGGTCTTCCGAGAACTCAAAGCCCATATTTTCCAGAATGCCGGCCATCCGTTCCGAGTCGGCTTTATTCATCTGGCATCCGAAAGTAGTGATGTGATAGCGGCGGGGTTTAACGGTCATGGCGAATTGCAGGCAAATAAAAAATATAGGTTTTTAACCTTAACAATTGATTATAACACTTCTGTGTTAAACGAGATAGGTCTGATAATTGGAAATTTTAGTAATTGTAGGGTGTGCAATGCGTACCTTACCCTACAAATAGCTTTATATCCCAGACAGATTATGCGAAGCCAGTATCTGGCTATTCAGTTGTTTTTAATGATATAAAAAATGTAAAATTGTTTTGGCAATACCTTGTGCAGCCAAATAAGGAACCCCATTGCCAACCGTTTTAAACATATTAGTCAACGTCATTTTTGCCGGCAGTGCAAAATCTTTTGGTAGTGACTGAATAGCCAGTGTTTCTGCAACAGAAAGCCGACGAAGTTTGTAAGGGTGCAAGTGAACTTCGTTATTGCCGTAACAAGCTGTTGGCGAATAACGCCATCGGTGCAATCGCTTGAAAGATTTTTTTGAATCATCTCCTTCATCAACGGAAGCAAACCGCTTAATGCCTGCTTTGGGTTGGAAATAGTGTTTGGCATTGGGATGGTTGAGAACGTCATTTTTTTGGAACCAAAATTCTACCGTTAAATCTTGGGGAATGCCATCAGGACAAGGCACGAAACCATTATCTGCAAAGGCTGTTCTATCAGGCCAAGGATGAGAAAAGATTTCTGATTTGGGATATAATACCTGACTTGGCCAAGGAAATAATTTTTCGGATAACATTTGGCTTTTTTCCTCTAGGGAAACGCCCAAATTTTTGACAAGGTTTTTTCTAAATCCAATCAAAATAATTCTATCTCTATCTTGCGGGACACCGTATTCTATCGCATTAATTAAACGTT
The DNA here is from genome assembly GCF_036701635.1 of Microcoleus sp. N9_B4. NCBI lineage: Bacteria > Bacillati > Cyanobacteriota > Cyanophyceae > Oscillatoriales > Microcoleaceae > Microcoleus > Microcoleus sp. N9_B4. Next base: position 89,829 of record NZ_JAUBRC010000002.1, read on the forward strand.
CGGCAAAAACGTATCCCGAATCCGCCAACTGATGTTTTAGTTGGTCGTAAAAAGCTTTATGTTTTTTTGTTCTCCACAAACCTTTGACATTTTCAAATAAAAAGAAATCTGGCTGCTGCTGACAAATCAATTCAATGTATGAAGCGGAAAGTTGACCTTTATCTCCTTCTTGACCCCGGTTTTTACCACCAATAGAAAAGTCAGGACAAGGCGGCCCCGCGATAAATCCTACAATATCGTGATGCTTGCGGGCATCCTGCATCAATTCTCGCAGGCGAAAAGCTGGTTCTCCCCCTACAAGTCGAGTTACATCTGCTTCCTCTCCTTCGCAATATCCGTATTCTGGTAGTGGCAAATTCAGACACTGCCGAGAATAGCGGTATGCTTGCATGAAAGGTGGGAAAATTTCATTGACATACGCTACATTAAAGCCGATCGACTCAAAACCCAGATCGAGCAAGCCAGAACCCGAAAAAAATGAGAAAATACAGGGGATGGGGAATTGGGAATGGGGCATGGGGAATTGGGAATGGGGCATGGGGAATGGGGCATGGGGAATGGGGCATGGGGAATTGGTAGAATAGCCGGGGCGGGTTTATTAGATTATGGATTTGAGGCGATTATTGTGGGTAAAAACCGCCGCTACAGGTATTATTAAAACCATTGACCGCCTCGGAAACGCCAGTGGGGGAAGAAAATCCGCATCAGTGTTTGGGATGCCAGATAAATAGCCAGCCACACTAAACTATAATGCAAAGCAAAAGCTCCCAAGTCAAAATCTTGTGCAGGTATCCCCGGCAAACCGATAACTTTGATTAAAAATAACACAAAAAGCGCTTCCCAAATTCCAGCGAGCAATTGAAAAGCGCCAGGCCAATCTCGATCCCAGCGGAACTTTTGGATGTAGATATATAAAGCATCCCAGCCGAGACCAAAAATCGCTACATACCCTAAAATCCAGAAAAAAATTGAGCCTGATTGGGAGATAATTAAACCGAGAAAAAAGGGCAGCGTTACTAAAACGCCTACGGTTACAAATAACAGTAATCGAGTTTGCCAGCGACCGAATAAAGTGGGAGTCATGCGATTTTAGATTTTAGATTTTAGATTTTAGATTACATGGCAAAATTGTTCGAGTTTGAATTGATATTTTAGATTTTAGATTGAAAGCAAAGGTTGTTTAAATCTATTAAATCCTGTAGATTGCTTGTTGCCGAACTTCCTCGTTCAAGTTAGCCGGGAGATTTATTGAAAATCCATTTCAACCACTGCACAAACGATCGCCAAACGCTCAATTTCCGCACACCCGGAACTCTGTTGGCGCTCAGACTTTCAACCGAACGCAAGGCGGCGTATTGCAAGCCCAAAAAACTGTCTACCGGCGCGTAAGGCCCTCCCAAAGTAATCGCACCGGCTGCGTATACTCGGCCTTCTGTGTTGCTAGCAGAAGAATTCCGCAATTCGGGCACTTCAAAATCGTTGTTAACACTCAGCCTCCCCAAACCATTGAGGGGAAGATTGTATTGAACTACCAAATCGTTTAACAGAGGACTGGTTTTTACCTTAGCGTCCAAACCCGTAGCATCAATAATAAAATCAGCTTCTAACTTAATTTGCCCCTTGAGTTCCTTCTCCTGAATGTACGTCACCGTGCGGTTTTGACTGTCGCGCTCGACTCGCTCGACTTCGCCGAAGGTAATTTGATACCATCCTTGACTTAAACCTTCTTTGACAATCCGCCGCCAGTCGCTGCGCTGGGCTGTGGTAGTGCCGCCCCAGTCGGTGAGCAACTGCAGGCGAAATTCGGGGGCGGCTTTTTCCAAAAGTACGCGGAGTTCCCCGCCCCAGCAAGCTTTCGGCCAGTTGAAAGGTTGAAATTCGTAGTGATTTTCGACGCTGCGCTGAGCGAGTTTAAATTTGTTACCTTGAGGTTTGGGCGATCGCATCAAATGCAATACTTGAATGTGGCGGTTCCGCTGTCGCGCTTCGTAAATTCGCTGCACCACGCGCGAAGCTACTATTCCCCGGCCTCTAATTAACACGCTGCCGCCGCTGGCCTCCAATTTTTCGTAAACGCCGTCGTGGCTTTCGTAAGCGTTGACAACCGACTCAAAATCCTGGGTTTGTTCGCGGTAAGCTTGCAAGTCCGGCAGAAATTGAATGGCGGGATAGCCGGTGGCTAAGTGTACGTATTGGGCGATTAAAAAAGCGTGGTCGCGGTGATCCGCATTCGATCGAGAATAAGCGATCGCGTACCTGCCGTCATCTGTTTTGCGAATTCCCCGCACTCTACCGTAGCGAAACATCTTATTCCACCCAATTCGATCGACTTCCCTGTCAATAGAATCAAACACATTCCCCGCGCGAGGCGTATAAGTTTCGGCAAAAGTCGGTTCAGCAAACACCTGCCACATCAACTTCAACGACATCCCCAAACGCCCTTTGAGCAATTCCTGCCAAGCTTCCCGCAAAGCATAGGGAGGCCAGCCCCAAATATTGTCTGGACAAGAGTCAGAATTCGATCGTAGGCGTTCCCGCAGCGGAATTTGAGAATTCAGGCACAGACGCAGGTAGCGGGCGTAAGGCTGGTTTTCCATGCCCAAAACCGCAATTCGATCGATTTTCACGCCGCAAATTCTCAGCAAATCCACCCAAATAAAGCTGCCCAAACCACCGCCAACGGCAGCCCAATCAACTTCTGTCACAGGAAGTCCCCTAGATTCGAGCGATCGCATTGACACTTGAGAAGCTTGCAAAAATGCGATCGGCGGAAATTCTCCCCTACTACTTGTTTGAGGAAGCTGCAACATTATTGGCTGGCCCAACGCGGGATCTGGCCCATTGGTCTGCGGATTAAAGAAAATGTGAAAATTGACAGACGGCGTTTCAGGGGAATTAACAGCAAAAGAAATGCCGATCGCGTAGGGCCCAACTTGCAGCATATCCCCGTTTGCCAGCACGCACCGGGTTTGGCGAACCCCGTTGACAAAAGTACCGTTCCGGCTACCCGTGTCAGTAAGTAAAATACTGTTACCTTCAGTGCCAATCACTGCATGAAAGCGAGAAACTTGACTGCTGCTGAGGGCAATTCGAGAAACTCGTTTCCCGTTGATAGTGGCGGGCATAGCTTCAAAAATTCGTCCCAAAGCGATGGGTAAGTCGAGTATGGGGGATCGACAATCCCCCGTAGCTGTATCTGTCCAAGTCAGTCGCAGGCGCAAGGGTTGAGAATTCATGATTATTTTTTAAACATCAGCCGTCGGCTTTGAGCTTTCTGCAAAAAAAGATTTTTGAAGTTGAGAGTGTTTAGCGGATAGCCTGAGTTTCCGTTTTTCTTAAATCTTGCACCATTGTCAAGAACGGGCAAGATGCCCATTCCACAATAGATGAATTTTCTTGTGGAACAGGCCGAAAAGCCTGTTCCTAAACAAGTAATTGAGAATGGTGCAACATCTCAGTTTTTCAAACTTTCACGGAGAAAGCATCACACTCGCCGCCGCCGCCAAAGAAGTTCCGCACCACGGACACCCCGCATTCAACTGCGCGTAAGGCGAAATTCGGCTGCACTTGGGACACTGCAAACCATATTTTGAAGGCCCCGTCGGCTGAAAGTTACCAGGTGCAGGAGGCCCAGACAGCAAAACTGTCTGCGGCGCGGCTACTTGCACCTCCGTCACATTCACCACCTCAATTTGCACTTGGCCTAAATGGATGTGGCTTCCCGAGTTCAATTTTGCTTCGCCTCGGGCGAGAATTTTTCCGTCTACCAGTGGCGGATTGCTTTCGCGCAAATTCCGCACTGCATACTCCTGCAATTCCTGATTAAAAAATATTTCAACGTGCAGCCCCGATACGGTGGGATGCGAGAATACTATATCGCACTTCGCCGGATCGCGCCCTAGCCTCACGGTTCCCGGATTTTTGCTCGGCTGTCCGTTTTCAATTGTTCGAGTTTGACGCACCCCAGCTTCTGTCCATGCTAAAGTGAGCTGGTTTGTCATGATTGTATCGGTTGGCTCAAAAATATAAAAAAATATTAACTGATTTATTTTGAGGACGGAGTTCCTCACCAAAAAACTTAATTATAATTATTGATGCCGACTCGATCGCACTTCTAAAAATATTATGTACAGCTATGCAAAAAAGCCCTGAATTCGGGGCTTTTAGTGCTCGTATTGGCTTTTTTTGAGAGAGTGAATCGCGCTTGCCAGCTTTTCTTTACCGCAAAATTATTGACCGCAGTGCAGCTTGGTTAAAAAATTGCTGTTCAAGATTTGCCAGCGATTGCTAAAAACTAATTCCTGTGGGGTTTTCACATTTGCGAAGCTTTGGTGCGCTAGTGACGAATTTTGGAGGTTTGACGATCGAACTACCTCGGTAACTTCGATCGCCCCACCTCCTCAAACGTTCACTGTCCTAGTGCTATCTCTCACGCTGCAACTGTGCAATCTTTCATTACAGGGCCAGCCTTGAAAGACTTAAGCTTCGCTCTTGCGGCTTTTCCGACCGCCTTCGCGACCAATTTGAGCCATGTGTTCGCGATTTCTGCTGACAGCTTCGCCGCCTTTTTGGCCAGCTTGTCTGGCTTCTTCAGGGGTGAATTCGTGTGCAGTTCCTTTCTCGTGTGCAGCTTTTCCGCCTTTGCTAGCAATTGCGCGCTGTTTTTCTGCATCCATAGAAGCGAATCCGCGTTTGCTTTTCTCAGCCATGACTGTCTCCTTGTTTGTTTCTGATTTTTTAGCTCGATCGCGCCTTCGCCTCCCACTGTCGTGGTTATTTCCAGTCAGTGGTGAGATATCCGACGGTAAATTATGAAACCTCATCAGACGAATCTAAGCTTTTGGTTTAACTCGCAGAATGAATCTTTCATCATTTACAACTGTGAACTAAAAATAGTTCACGCCCGGGCACTATAGTTAGAGCCGCCAATTTTTTAAGCTGGTTACTGTCTTTCAATCATTCTATAAACCCCCCCAACTTTTATACCTCTTTCTCAGGTATAGTCATTCTTTAGTTCGCTGGAAGGATGGAACCGAAAGCTGATTGGCAGTAGACTCAGAGGATTTTTTGACTCGGGTGGCGCCACCTCAAAAATTAAAAGTCCAAAGACGGATGCTTTTTTGGTCTTTTTACTTTTTTTTTGATGCCTTCGGCACTTGCCAGTTATCCCTATGTTAGTTGGTCTGCCGATCGAGTTGTTTCTGGTAAGCGATATTTTGGGGCGCAGCGCAGGACGTACTCGATCGCACTGATCAAGTTTACCTTATGACCTATCGAAACATACATCGGCTTTACCCCTGTTTGCGTCCTTAGCGCTGCGCCTATCGTTGATCCCTCCAGTAGCAAGGGTTGCCAACTGCCCCGATCGAGTCCGACTTCTGAATGTTCTCCAATAAATCGATTTTTGGCAACTCCGATCGTCGCAATCCCGGTCAAAACCCCCAAATGGCAGGCAAGACCGAATCTGCGGGGGTGGGCTAGTCCTTGACCATCGCACAATATCAAGTCTGGCGTCAAACTGATATTTTCCAAAGCTTCGAGAACTGCCGGCACTTCTCGAAAAGACAGGAAACCCGGAATATAAGGAAAAGTTGTAGGACTGCGAACTACAGCTTGCTGCTGCAACTGCAAGTCGGGAAAGCTCAGAACTGTTACAGCGGCCCGCGATACATCGTTTGCACTGTCGTAGCCGACATCTACGCCTGCGACGTAGCGAACTGTGTCCAGTTGATTGTCGGTAATTACCTGTGACCGAAGCTGTTCTTGAATGGCGATCGCTTCTTCAACTGTCTGCGGCCAAGGGTGTCGCTGCAACATTTTGATTTTTCTTCAACCGTTCTCATCTAAGATTAACTTATTTTCGGGCATTTTTAAACTCGGATTTTTATCGTTTGTCGCTCTAAATTCCCAACTTGCCCAAGGAGTCTTTTTTTCTACTCAGGAGGGTTGAGCAAGACGGGCCGATGCCAATTCTACATATAAAGTCTGTAGGCCGTAGACTGAAATTCTATCTTTCGCTTGTGCTTGAACCAACCCCCAAAGGTTTTATCGGCACGCTTCTCCAATTTTCTACTCAAAATTTACAAAAAATACCTATTTGATGCTGTTTTTTTAGCTTTCTAGAAAGCTTTCTCTTTGCGATCGCCATTTTATCGCTTCTCAAAGAGCGATCGAGCTATCTATTTACTTCTGCTTTATCTAACAAAATCCTCTTTGTCAAGATAATTGAAACATTTATTCATCAATAATCTCACCCAGCTATAAGTGCCATTGTACATCCCCGCTCACCGAGCGAAGAGGTTCCCAGACCCTCACAACTATATGACTTTTATGAAAAAAAATCAATGAATTTATGAGTTGTTGCACCCTTAACATGAAGTTATAATCTTAGATAATATCGAATAGAAAACTAACATCAAGTAACACAACATAGGTGAATCAACATATGAAAACCATGCAAAGTGTTCGGTACAACCTAGCTCTCTACTTAGTCGGTGGCATCGTCTTCATCATCGCCGCCTTAATTTTAAGACCTTTTGCCCTCGTCGGCCCAGGGGAACGGGGCGTTATGATGCGCTTCGGGAAAGTTCAAGACGTGATTTTAGATGAAGGCATCCACCCGATTTTACCGATATTCACCTCTGTAAAAACTCTCAGCGTGCGGGTACAAAAAACAGATTTAAAAGCAGATGCAGCATCCAAAGATTTGCAAAGCATTACTACAGATTTGGCAGTCAACTGGAATGTTGACCCCGCCAAAGTTAATCAAGTTTTTCAACAAGTGGGAGACGAAGAACAAATTGTTACCAGCATTCTGAGTCCGGCAATTTCGGAAGTTCTTAAAGCAGCAACTTCTAAAAAAACCGCAGAAGAAATTATCACTAAGCGCACCGAACTCAAAACAGAAATCGACAACACCCTCAAAAAGCGTTTGGAACCTTACGGCGTTATTGTCAGAGATGTTTCTTTAATAAATTTTGGCTTTTCTCCAGAATTTAGCAAAGCCATCGAATCCAAACAAATAGCAGAACAAGAAGCTAAACAAGCAGAATTTACAGTTCAAAAAGCCACCCAAGATGCTCAAGCTGAAATTAACCGTGCTAAAGGTAAAGCTGAAGCTCAACGCTTGCAGCGGCAAACTTTAACTACCGAAATTTTGCAGCAGCAAGCCATTGAAAAATGGAATGGCCAGTTTCCGACAGTAATGGGAGGAGGCGGAACTTTGCCATTAATTAATATTACGCCGCCGACTTCTCAAGCTGCAACTCCTGCTAAATAAGCTGCTGCAAATAATGATTGCTAGGGCGCGGGGAGAAGGGGAGAGGGGGAGAGAGTCTGAGGGGGAGAAGAATAGAGGGTTTGTGACTGCGGAAGTGAAGATGTGCTTTTTTAAATGCCGAACAGCAAGGGTAGAAAATATAACTAACAACTAAGGTTAAATCTCACATCTTGCACCATTGTCAATTAATTGTTTAGGAACAGGCTTTTCGACCTGTTCCACAAGAAAACTTATTCTTTGTGGAACGGGCCGGAGAGCCCGTTCTTGACAATGGTGCAACATCGGAGTTAAATCCCGCTTACTTAAATACCAAGATACAATTGACGTTGCGCGAGTCCTGAAAAACGTTAGAGTAAGAAACAACTCGGAAATTGTAAAGGTTTGCTTGAAAGTTCGGCTGATGGGAGATCGGGAGAACCAGTCAATTTCTAATTTAGGTGAAGTGGGGGGTGTAGGCGATCGCCTTACTGCGTCAGAAGCCCTGTGGCTACGCGATCGAGCTTTGGCAGCTACTAGCAGTGGCATTGTGATTGCTGACGCCAAGGCACCCGACTGTCCTATAATTTATTGCAATCCGGCCTTTGAACGGATGACAGGTTACTGCGCCAGTGAAATCTTGGGGCGCAATTGCCGATTTTTGCAAGGCCCGGATACCGATCGAACTACTGTAGCTAAAATCCGCGAGGCCTTGCGCCAAGGTCGAGAAATCCAGACACCAATTAAAAATTACCGCAAAGACGGCACTCCTTTTTGGAGCAAATTATCGCTATCTCCCGTGCGAGACGACAACGCTAATTTGACTCACTTCGTAGGAGTTCAGTCGGACTTGGCGGAACCAATATGTGAAGTGCAGCAAGCATTGCAGCAAGCTAACGACCAACTGCAAACGATTTTGGAAGCAGTTCCGGGAACAGTATCTTGGATTAGCTCGGATTTGCGCTATTTGGGGGTTAACCAGCACTTAGCCAAACTGCATGGTTTGCCGCCATCGGCTTTTGTTGGTAAAGATATTGGTTTTCTGGGCGCTAGCTCGGATTTTAACTCTTTTGTGGTGGAGTTTTTTGCCGGCGACGCTACGGAAGCGGTTAAAGAACTCAACGTTAAGGTACAAACCGACGGGGGACAGTCGGAGGAATACTATTTGATTGTGGCTCAAAAGTACGATCGGGGCAAAGCAGCTTGTCTGGTAGGGATTGACATTACCGAGCGCAAGCGGGCAGAAGAAGCTCTGGTGCTGACTCGCAAGGCGGTGGAAAGTTCAAGTGACGCGATCGGCATCAGCGATGCGAACGGCACTCACATTTATCAAAATCAAGCGTTTTCTCAGCTATTTGAATGGGACACCGCAGAGGAACTTAAGATAGCTGGAGGTATAGCGACAGTTTTTGCTGACTCTGCAGTCGCCAGCGACGTACTCGATACGATCGCCCAGGGTTATTCTTGGTTTGGTGAAGTTACTAACCGCACTAAAAGTGGCCAAATTTTGCCAATGCTGCTGCGGGCCGATGCTATTAAAGACCCCACAGGGAAAATTGTCGGTCTGATTTACATGAATACCGATATTACCGACCGAAAGCGCACGGAACAAGAGCTGCGGCAAAGCGAAAAGCGCTTTCGATCGTTGATTGAAAATGCTAGAGACATTATTGTGATTCTCGATGAGAAAGGCTTTTGCCGCTATGTCTCTCCTTCCCTAGAGCGGATTTTGGGCTACCCGACGGGGGAAGTGCTCGGCAGATCTATATTTGACTTGATTCACCCTGACGAATTGCTGATAGTGGATCAAGTGTTCAAAGGTGTCATGCAAATGCCCAAAGTTAGCCTGGGAATGGCGGAATACCGAGTGCAGCACAAGGACGGTTCTTGGTGCGTGTTGGAAGCGGTGGCGACGAATTTGCTCAACGAACCTTCGGTGCGGGGAATTGTGGTCAACTGTCACGACGTGACTGAGCGCAAGATGGCTGAAGAACAACTGTTGCACGATGCTTTGCACGATGCGCTGACGGAGTTGCCCAACCGTGCTTTGTTGACTGACAGGTTGGGGCAAGCTTTTGCCCGCGCCCAACGGCATCCGAGCTATCAGTTTGCGGTGCTGTTTCTGGATTTGGACAGGTTTAAGGTGATTAATGACAGTCAGGGACACAGCACGGGCGATCGGCTGTTGGTGGCTGTGGCTCGCCGTCTGTTGACTTGTTTGCGGCCAGGGGATACGGCGGCGCGTCTGGGGGGAGATGAGTTTGTGATTTTGCTGGAAGAAATTCATGGTGTTGATGAGGCGATCGCCCAAGCAAAAGCAATTCTCAAAACGATCGAACGACCGCTGAATTTGGAAGGTAATAAAGTTTTAATTACTGCTAGCATCGGCATTGCTTTGAGTACCGACAAATATCAGTGGCCGGGAGATATTTTGCGCGATGCTGATATTGCGATGTATCGGGCCAAAGCTCTCGGTAAAGCTCGCTACGAAGTTTTTACCCGTGCGATGCACACTCAGGCTGTGGCTTTGATGCACTTGGAACACGATTTGCGGGAGTCGGTTGAAGAACTAAATTTGAAATATTCGATAGTGGATTTAGCCTGTGGGACGGCGGCGGAAAACTCGCCGATGAGTGAAATTGATCGGAGATCGGAGCGTCCGAAGTCGCCATTGACTACTTTAAAATTGGAATGTCCTTTTACTGTTTATTATCAGCCGATCGTTTGTTTAAAAAGCGGCGCAGTTATCGGATTTGAGGCGCTGGTGCGCTGGCTGCACCCGGAACGCGGTTTAGTTTCCCCGATGGAATTTATTGCGATGGCGGAGGAAACAGGGTTAATTACGCCTTTGGGTTTGTGGGTTTTGAACGAAAGCTGTCGCCAAATTATTCAGTGGCAGAGTTTGAATTTACCTGTGGGAAATTCGCCGCTGACAGTCGCAGTAAATCTTTCGGGGAGGCAGTTTGCGGAACCCGAGTCGATCGAGCAAATTAAGCAAGTTTTGCTGGAAACGGGTGTTGACGCGCGCTGTTTGAAGTTGGAGATTACTGAGAGTGTGGTGATGGAGGATGGGGAAGCGGCGGCGGCGATGCTTTCGCAGTTGAGAGACTTGGGTATTGGGCTGTGTATTGATGATTTCGGCACTGGTTATTCGTCTCTGAGTTATTTGCACAAGTTCCCGATTAATATTTTGAAGGTCGATCGCTCTTTTGTCAGTCGCATCGGGGAAACGGGCGAAAATTTGGAAATTGTGCGGGCGATCGTCATGCTGGCCCGCAGTTTGGGGATGGAGGTAGTGGCAGAAGGTGTCGAAACCGCCGTCCAATTGGCTCAAATGCGGTCGATCGGCTGCGAGTACGGTCAGGGATACTTTTTCTCTAAACCTCTCGACAGTGAGGCAGCTACAGCCTTGTTGAGGCGATCGCCCAAATGGTGATCCGATCTACAATAGAAACTGTATCAAGGCAAACTCATACCAAAACCTATGTCTCAATCGATCGCCCCAGTTTTAGAAGAAAAGCAAACAGATACTTCCCCAACTTTAACCTTTGAAGAATACCGATTTTATCAAGGAGATATAGATGTACAATACGAGCTGTACAAAGGCAAATTAATCCCGATGCCAATAGCTACAGTTTTACACATCAAAATTTGCGAATATTTAGTTTATAAATTGCAGCGTTACCTAGCTCAACACAATCTCGACTTAGTAGTAAAAACAGGTCTGGGAGTGAGAACAGATGAAGATAAATCTCGGATTCCCGATGTAGTTGTCTGCACTCAAAGTCTTTTGGAACAAGCTGCTGCTAGACCCGGTGCAGGTATCCTCGAATTTGATGAAAAGCCGCTGTTAGTGGTAGAAGTAGTCAGCGAAAATCGCCGCGAAGATTACGTGATTAAACGCGGAGAGTACGAATTAGCGAATGTGCCAGAATATTGCATTGTTGACCCTAAAACGGGCAAGCAAAAAATCCGGCTTTTTGCATTGATTGAAGGTGAAGATGGTTACACGTATACAGATTTCTTGCCTGGTGAGGAAATGGAATCTGTAGTATTTCCCGATCTGAGATTATCAGTCAATGAAATTTTAGATCCGCCATTGGTAGAGGAGTTAGTTAAGGCAGAACAAGCTCAATTGCAGAAAGCTGAAAGGTTGGCGGCGAGATTACGGGAATTGGGCGTAGATCCTGATGCTGTGTAGGAAATTGGATGAAGTACGCGCGAGCGAAGCTATCCCGAAGGGAATCGCCCTTGACGTATCTCAATCATCTAGCGGCAAGTCGCGCAGGAAATAAAAGCGATCGCGCCATAAATTATCTCCTTTAATTCGCCCTAAGTAACCCGTCAATGGCGAGGAAAGTTCTATTAAAATTTCGTGCATTTCTTCAAGCTTCAATGGCTGAGGTGGATTGGGATTAGCATAATATGCCCCATGAAGAGTCTCAACTCCAGCATTTTCCACACCTGTGATTTCTAGACGATTTTTTACGATTTTGATGAGTTGCGATCGCACTTTAAGCTTTTCCCGCACATCGTCAATATAGCGATTAACCTTAGCATCGGCTTCCTCACCAAACGGCTGTTGTTCCAAACAAGGTTTTAATTGTAATAAATCGATCGAACCTGGTTGCTTAGCTTTCAGTTCAACCAGCTTTTGCAATGTTTCTGGGCGAATTACATTCATTTTACTACCAATAGCTGCTTGATTAGCTGGATTAGTTAAAGGCCCAGCCGCCAAAATAATTTTAACCGATCGATCGAACTTATCTTGACCCAAGTGAGTCAAACCTAAATGAATTAGTTGAGCCGTTACACTATTAGGTACACTTTCATGTTTGCTAGCTTTGCACTCTCCCGCTACTGGATAGGGAGTCTCGCAATAAAAGTCCAAACCACCAGCGCCGCCCGTTGATTCGGGATTGAGACTAGCTTTCGGATTATTGTTAGAATTGGCAAATCCTAGCTTGATAAAACTTTTGCGGACTAACTTTTCAAATGTATTACCATCGCTAGAGTTTCCGATTTGTGCGATCGTTTTAATCCAATCTAAATCTATATCTGGTTTTGCTGCTGGTAATTTTTCCGACCAACCTAGAAACATTTTGATTTCTGCGTCTAGTTGTTTGGCTTTTGGGTTGGTGGTCGATAAATGCACTAATGCACTTTGCAACTCTTCCAATTCTGGATGTTCTGGCGGCTCTAGTTTTTCCAGCTTTTGACGGCGTTTGGCAAAGATAGACTCGCTCAACACTGGCGTTGAATCAGTAACAGTTAGGGAATTTGGCAAAGGTACAAAATTGCCGCTGGGATGCACAGACATTTCTAGCGGCTGAGACAGCAAATAGACGCGAAGATAAGCTAGAAAAAGATAAGGTTTTTCTAGGAGAGTTTGCTGTAATGCCTCTGTTGTCCAGACTGTTAACTGCGACAAAGCCTCTAATGATTCTGGATCATTCAGCATTTGGCACAATTCGCATTTAGCCCAAGCTTTTATCAAAACCGTTTCAGAATTTAACTGAGCAAGTGCGTTTTTAGCGACGGGCAAAAAACTTGAGCGATAATGTTGCTCGTGGGGTAGCAAATTAATCGAGATATTGGCGGGGTACAAAGCAAACTTCTGCCCCGGATTAATGAATTTCCGGGGCATAGCCACAATTAATCGCCCTAAAATTAACGCCTCAACATCAGCAGCAGGTAGACGCAGAGCATTGTACATCGAAACAGATATACTCATGATCAACTAAATAAATCACTCAAATCATCCGATTCATCTGTATTGTCAATAGTCGGCGGATTAAGAAGGTCTTCTAAAAGTTGACGTTCATCTTCATCATCAACAACAGGCATGATACCAGATGGATCGCTCAATATCTCTCGCAGTAAAGGATTGTCAAAAGTTAGCTGCTTCTGAGAGATGAAATCAAAAACTTGATTTTCCGTTAAATTATAGTCTATGCACTTTTTACAAACAGAATAAACAGCGATCAAAGGTTTTATTTGCTCTTCTATTAAATCTGCGATTTCACCACCTCTTTCTTGAGGTGATACAAGTTGTTCAAGTAACTTGTATGCTTGAGCAGTCTTCTTTATTGTTTCGATTTTGGCTTGAGAACGGACTAAACAACCGCGAGTTAAGTCAAATCTTTCGTAATCTATTAAGCGCCTCAATCCTGCAACTAATTCATTTTGAGAAGACTGGATTACTGCAATGCCAATTTTGACCACTTTTCCATTTTCTGTGCCAATAACTTTGAAGTTAATACAATCATTATTTTTGGCTTTTGGCTTGATTTCAGTAGTAACCTCTTCAATAAACACTCCTTCGATTGTCTGACCTTTCAACGTTTCAAAACCAAAGCAAAGAGCTTTAGCAATTAGGGAGTTATTCTCCATATAGTCTACGAGACCTGATTCAAGTTCCATGAGAGCAAGTTCAAATCGCTCAAAAGGATCTTCTGGAAGAGCAGGTCTAGAAACTTTAAAATTCTCTTCACACCATGTCAAAGCTTCCCGTACCGCTGGCTTATTTGTGCCGTATTCTTTGAGTTGATTCTCTTCAAAAGGATATAGCTGATTGTGAGGCTTTAAATTCCTGAACTCATAGAAATCTTTCAGCCACAAAGTTACTATCTCTATCATTGAATTGCCATCAAGAAAGTTTAATTCAATTGGCTTTCCTTTTGTATATGTTGATAGTCGAGCTGGTGTACCGCCCGACATCAGCTTGATTTTATGTGTCCAAGTATTGGGCAGCATTACTGTGAGAATGACAACTCCTTGACCGAGTTCCGATTGATTGAGAGTATCGTGGAGGCGTTTAACTAAATCAGCAATTACCATTTCTGTTGGCAAGCCATCATCAGTAGAGTTGTTTTTGACATCTATTTCATCAAAACAAATGATGACTGGGTTGTAGCAACTCACCAAATTCACTATTTGCTGAACTGTATTAAGAGCTTCAGCTTCTCTATCTTGATTGGTTTTACCAGAATTTGCTGGCAATCCCAGTTCCTCAGCCTTAGACTTATCTAGTTCCTCACCTGACAACCATTTGATTGCAAAGGCTGACTGAATTTTTGAAAGCGTCCACAAAACAGCACGAATAATATAAGGATCAGCATTAGGCTTTGTTTGGCAAACTTTTTGACTCATAGTGTTCATAAAACTCCTATTTTTAGCCGCCCAACTAGCACATACTTTATCAAATCGGTCAAGAAAATTGGCGGGTGAAAGGTTTGGAGCATCAGCATTTATAGCTTTCAAGCCTTGATTTGCCATTGCGGCAGCTACTTCCTGCCACTGCATCACCCCTTGATTAACTGGGTGACTCAAACTATTTGCTAAGGTTTGCTGAAATTGGTACTTAATCAAGTTTAAGTCGGTGTAATTATTGACGCTTGCATAGACAAACAAAGCGCCACCATCTCGTTCTAGTCGATAGCGAATGCGAGCGAGAACATGGCTTTTACCGACTCCTTGCGGAGCAGTTAGGGCAAGGGAACTAACTTTATCTTGACTGGATTGACTGGTTCGCACCAGCTCAACGGCCTGAAAAACTGCATCAGAAGCGTGTTTGTTGAGAGTGGGAACATCGGGGAATCCTTTTCCCCAAATATCCTGCTCTTTGACAATGCCAGTTTTGCTAAATGGATTGTGACTTTGGATGGCAGCTTTGAGGGATTCTATGGGAGATGCGGCTGAATTTTCCATAATGATTGGGTGTGAGGTAACAAACTACAAAAAGATTCAGGGTAATTTTAGGCGTTCAAGCGCTTGGCGTAGTTACGAAATCCAACGCCAGAAATGGTGATTGAGTCCTCGCGTTTGTCTGCAGTGATGTCTGGCATTTCTCCAGACATTAGCTGAAAAATATCTTGAGCCTGCATTTTCAGTAGCCATTCATTGAACTCCGATCGCCCTACCCTTTCCCCGATCGCCCGTCGCATCCGATAAATCGGCACTAAATCGTCTAAGTTATAATCCCGGTTCAAGCTGTCATACACATCGAGCGCCACAGCCTTAAAATCGTCATAGGATGCGATCGTCCCTACATCCGCCTTCCCCTTCTCAACCGCCACACTTGCCGCACCATCCTGATGCCGAATCCACTTCAACAAAGAATTTCCCAGCCGAGTACCAATTTGAGAACCATCAAACTCAAACAAAGAATCCTTACTTTTGAGCCCCTGCGCTAAAACTTCTTTCCCTTTCGCCGTCAATTCCACCAGCGTCACCCGATTTACCAGCGAATACTCGATCGCCCCAGTCGCCTGCAACTCGCCGAGCACTCCCAGATATCTCTGACTCGTCTCATTAGTGCGAACAATCCGCTTAGTCAAATCCCCCTTTTTCACCTTCATCTTCCCACCGCCCAAATCCCACAAATTCAGCAGTACCCGAACTTTCGCCTTCGCATCCCACACCGCTTGCTCTTCCGGTGTCAAAGTTATAGGCACCGCAGTTTCACTTTTCTCAGACATATCCATACCTTTAAATACTTGTTTTTACTCTTAGATTTTACCAGAAACCTTGCTGTGAAACATTTAAACTTTTTCGCAACAATCCGCGCGAGGCTACGCACAACTTATGCAAATTTCATTTAAAAATAATAGGCATTGACTAAAATGTGATTGTTTGATAAAATATCAAATCAAACAAGCGATCGCACTTCAAATTCTCTGCACCAAATGCGATCGAAACCATTTTAAGCACAGCCCGCTACATCCTAGCAACCTCAACAAATGTAGCGATCCCAACCGCAGCTAATAACCAGCAAACCAGCGTAACTGCGACTTTAGTTCAATGCTCGATTCTGCCTTTAGAAAGACGAATTCAACCTAAACATCTTGTTACATTGCAATGGCAATCAAAACATTGAACAAGATTTTACCCATGAAAACTATTCCCGATCAAATTTCCGACATCAAAGAAAAACTTCCAGATTTGACTCCCACCCCTCCCGGTTTAAAAGCTCAAGCATCTAGCCACGACCTCAAAGCCCGTTTAGATTGGGGCGAACCCGGACTCACAATCATCGACGCCCGTGACTTTGAAACCTTCGCCAAAAGCCACATTACTGGTGCCGCACCCATGCCAATGGACGAATTAGTCGATCGAGCAAAATCCAGTTTAGAACCCATCCGCGACATCTACATCTACGGCGAAAACGACGAACAAACCGCCGAAGCTGCCAATCTTCTGCGCGCAGCAGGCTTTCAAAAAGTAGCTGAACTAAAAGGCGGAATTCCTGCTTGGAAAGCCATCGACGGCCCCATGGACGGCGCAGTCGAACATGACAATCCCGGCCCCGACGCCTATAACGTTTTCTCTCGCTTGCAACACCACGCCGAAGCTCAGAAAATCAACAAATAATATCAATTCCGGTTGCACCGGAATGATAGTTGACTGTTGACTGTTGACGGTTGACTGTCAGTAGAAAAACTGAATAATTTTTGAGTGTTGACTGTTAACTCGATTTTATTATTCCGATGCAACCGGAAACGATATAATCTCAGATTTGTGGCAGGATTCGCCCACCCAATCTGACACTTAATAAACCCGGTATCGCAAAAGTTACCGGGTTTTTCAATCAGAAGTTATACCAAATCCAGCCTCAATTTTCTTAGTCTCTTACAGAGTAACTTCCTTTGTATAGCCTCGGTTTCAACCGCCGACTCTTAACTTCCTGCCATCCAAATATGCCTTAACTTCCCCAAACATTAAGCGGTTTGCATCAAAAGTAATCCGTTTAACAGCTTCCTCAAAAGAAAGCCAAGCAGAATTTTGAACCTCCTCCTCTTGCAAAACAACTTCCATCGAATTGACAAAACCTAAAAAATAAGTCACACTCTTTTCAATCGGCTCCCCATCCTTAACAAAAGAATAGTGTTCCGTAAAACTCGGCTCATCCAGCATTTCAAAATCCGATATACCAGTTTCCTCCTCAAATTCTCGCCTTGCCGTTTCCGCAGGAGATTCCCCCGGATTCGCGTGACCCTTCGGAAACGCCCAATGTCCCGCTTGATGTTGAATCAACAAAAACAAAGCATCAGCTTCCTTTCCAAAAATCGGCACAATCCCAAAACATTCATCTTTCATATTTTTATATTTCCTATTGCTAACTAATCCCAATCTTCTCTTAGTCTCGCGTTGCGCGGACTTTGTTTGTGTAGACTCGATTTCCAATCGCCGGGAATTTGTGGTGAAAATTCCCACCCTAACCGAGTCTGCTGTTCATAAACCCGCTTCAAAGTATTAACATCCCTCGCTGAAATAGGCGGAGGAGTTCTCACCTGAGAAAAATAAAGCACATCAGTTTCCATCAAACTGTGGCCCCAAATTCCCAAAGCGTGACCCAACTCGTGCCGCGCCGTCGCCGGAATATACTTACCCACTTGATTCGGATTCAAATAAACCGAAAACCGATGAGATAACACAGTTTTATCCCCATCCCGACGGGCATATAATTCATAGGTAGCCTCTCCAGAACGCGATCGCAAAACCCCTTGACGCAAAGGCGGAGCCCGACGTAAAATCCTAATATCAGCCACCTCCGAACTATCCACCACTTCCAAAGGCAAATAAACCCCCCATTCCCGGACAACATCCAACACAGCCGCCACCCATTCTTCAGACTTATTAGCATCAACTGGACGCTCAACATAAACCTGAATCGGAAACTTAGACCACAACAAATGACCGAAATTCGGTGGCTTAACCTGGTCAAAATAATCACCACTATTTGTGGAATCTTGCCAATTTGCTAGCGTTGGTGGCAAAGGATGAACCTGTGGATTCGGCAAACTATTGGGGAGAGAAGAAACAGTCGCCGCCGGAGTATTAACCTGAGTAAAAATTATCAGGCTAAAACAACATAAAGCCAATCCCAAACCAGCCAGCAATCGAGATTTTACCGTAACTTTCCACAACCGCATTTTTCTGACTGCACTTAAATCTCATCTTTAGGGCGGGCTAGAAGCCCAACCCCTACTCCCCACAATATTTATTTATGTGGCACGGGCGTCTCGCCCGTGAGCTAATGTGGCACGGGCGTCTCGCCCGTGAGCTATCTGCGGTTAAAAATCCGAATATTATAACTTAGGCGCCAACCAACCAGCACTCAAAATCACAGTCAAACCCATAAAAACAATAGACAGACCCCAAGTAATCCGGTTCAGACTCGTTTCTGCACTCTTGGCGCTGGTAAACAATTGAGCTTGTCCGCCAATCCCTCCAATACCATCGCCTTTAGGACTGTGCAGCAACACAAAAATCACAAGTCCTAAAGCAGACAAAGACCAGATAACTTGTAACACAGCAACAATATTCATAATCGGGGGGAATTGGTAATTAGTAATCGGTAATTTATTATGATATCAAATTTGGTCGATCGCACACAATTTATGCAGGGAGACTCCAAGAGTCCACTGGTGTCAACTTAAGCCTGAAAGCCTTGATAAATCTAGTTTTTACCTGACTCCAGATCCCCCTAAATCTCCCTTAAAAAGGGGGACTTTGAGCCATTTCCGGTTCCCCCCGACCTAGGGGCGGTGCCCCCGTGCCCGCCCTTGGCTAGGGGGGATCTAGGCTGAAGAGTCAAACAGCATTCTGTGACTTGGTTTGACGTTAAATTAACACCAATGGACGGCGCCTTTGTCCCTAATCCTGCGTCCCTACTACAATCGGACTCGCACCGGAGTGCGATTGGCACGAACTTCAAACTCAGGCGATCGTATCATAGAGCGTCCCGTCATCTCCGGGGGCTGAGGCAACCTCAACAGCTCCAGAATCGTCGGCGCAATATCCGCCAAACAACCATCCGTCCTCAGAGGAACATCCGTTCCGTGACCCGGAATCTTCCGACCTTCACCTTCTACCAGAATAAACGGCACAGGGTTAGTAGTGTGAGCCGTCCAGGGATTCCCGTCCTCGTCAAACATCTGCTCAGCATTTCCGTGGTCAGCAATAATAATTGCCGTTCCCCCAGCTTTACTAATGGCGCTCACCAGCCGCCCCAAACATTTATCCACAGTTTCGATCGCAATTATCGTCGCATCCATCATCCCCGTATGACCAACCATATCCGGGTTAGCGTAGTTAATCACCATAAACGAATAGATGCCTTTTTCCAAAGCCGTCACCACCCCATCCGTCACCATGTCCGCCGACATCTGGGGCGCCTCATCGTAAGTCGCCACCATCGGGCTCTGCACCAATTCCCGGTGTTCCCCGATAAAAGGCTCTTCCAGACCCCCATTAAAAAAATAAGTCACATGAGCGTACTTTTCAGTTTCCGCCGTCCGCAACTGCTGCAAACCGTGCTTAGAAATCACCTCGCCCAGAATATTGTTCAAATTCTGCGGTTCAAAAGCCACCATTACCGACAGTTTCGGGTCGTACTGAGTAAAAGTCGCAAACGCCAGAGGCTCAATTAACTGCCGTTCAAACCCCTTAAAATCGGGAGATACAAAAGCCTGAGTCAATTCTCTAGCCCTGTCCGGGCGAAAATTAAAGAAAATTACCCCATCGCCGGATGCCACGGCTCCCCGCGCAATGCGAGTCGGAATTGCAAACTCGTCGGTCACTCCTTCAGCATAGGAGGCCTGCAACACATCCATAGCCGATCGACCGTCAGGAGCACCCTCAGTCGTCATCACCTCGTAAGCCCGCTGCACCCGATCCCAGCGCTTGTCCCTGTCCATCGCGTAGTAGCGGCCGCTGATGGTCGCAATCCGACCCACCCCTACCTCTGCGATATAACTTTCAATCTTGCCTAAAGCTTCGACACCCTCTTTCGGAGTAGTATCACGACCGTCAGTAATCGCGTGAATGCAAACATCAGAAATTCCCTGTGCCTTTGCTAATTGCAGCAAACCCTTAATATGACTGAGATGGGAATGAACCCCACCTTCAGAACAAAGACCAGTCAGGTGCAACTTGCCGCCCGTGGCGCGGACTTTCTCGCAAAGCCCAACCAGCGCGCGGTTGTCGAGCAAAGAACCATCTTCCACTGCATCCGAGATCCGCACCAACTCTTGAGGAACCACGCGGCCCGCGCCCAGATTCAAGTGACCAACCTCTGAATTCCCCATTTGCCCGTCTGGCAGCCCTACCGCCCGACCCGATGTTTTAATCAGAGTTCTGGGATAAGCGGCCCAGAGACTGTCCATCACGGGTGTTTTCGCAGCGGCGATCGCATTTCCGTCTTTTTCTTCACGATAACCCCAGCCGTCTAGAATAATCAGCACTACAGGAGATACAGACGCTTGTGCCATGTGAATACCTTATTTACAATAATTAATTTCTCGATCGTCAAGATTTCCGATTTTGCGGAACATCTTCCGCTAATCAGTTTACATATTTTTTAGGCTCCGGCTGAACAAAGCCCACCAAAATTCCCTTAGCCACAGCATTGTGGGAACTTATTTCGATCGGCTTGGCGAATTGTTTAATTGATTGCCTTGGCTTGTACTGTGAATGCACAGTCGGAGGCTGTTACCGATCTCACCAACAGCAGCCGTGCTTTTGTGGCCGGATTTCATGGATAGTTTAACCGTCGGTGGCTCTTGAAACACTAAGAAGATTACCACAGATTGCCGACTTTTACTACTGCCTTAAGGAATAGATTAAACAGCTTTGACTGGGCTGGAATAACGTTAAACGAGTTGAGCAAAAATCGGTTGCCGAATCCGCTCACTCTCAGCGGACATAAAATTCTACAACATCTTTTTTAATTTTGACATCGTAATTGCCAAAGAAATCGTGACCGAGCAGACCTATTGGCATTTGTTTCGCGATCGCCACTTCGACATTTTGGATCAAAGCACCCCCAACCCGAATCGATCGCACCAGCCCGATCGGGAACTCGACAACGCTACCGTCAGCGATCCCCGCTCTGATGGTACGCACCGGCCTCACTCCCAGTGCAGTAGCCATCCGCTGAGAAATCAAAGTGCCGCTCGCCCCGGTATCGACAATCATCTCAAAAGTCTTGTTGCCGTTAAATACCACATCAATCACCGGCGTCCCGCCAGCGCGACGCTTGATTTTAGCTTGAAATACCTGTGGATTCCCCCGTGGCTTAGCCGGTTGATTTGCTGGGGGTTTGGCACCAGGATTGGATGGGTTCCAAAACTGAGAGTACAATTGGCCAGTTGTCAATCCCGATCCCGTTATAGTGCGATCAAGCTGCTGGGAACTCCCATCGGGAACCAATGTCATCACCTGGCTTTCTGGCTGATGTGAATAAGAATACACCTCGCCACCCCCCACCGATCCCAGACCAACCAAAACGCTCGCACAAACCAAGCCCGATCGCCAAATTCGCTTGAGAATCACTTTTGCCATGATCTAATACCATTTTTTTAAAGATGTGCTATGGATGAAGTCTTAGCCCCCCCTTAATAAGGGGGGGTTGGGGGGGTAATATCTAGCGCTACTTTATGAAATTGGTATAAATACCTTAATTGCTTCAATATTTCCCACAACGACCGCCATTGATATCCTAACTTGCTCCCGAAAACCCAGCGCCCGAAGAGCCTGATCAGATCATCAGGAAAACTTGGCAATTTTCAAGCGATCACATAACATCGAAACACAGATAAACTGATAAACGGCAACAGGCTGTAATTGCAGAGCCTGGTTGGATATCTTGAAATTAAGCATTTGGGGGCGATCGGCAATGCACAAACTTTTATATTTTGCGACTATAGGACTACTAGCTTTCTCGATCGGAGGATGTGGTGGCGACGAGGGAACCAACACAGCCAGCCCCAGCCCCAGCCCTAGTGCAGCCTCTCCGTCTCCGGCCGCCTCTGCCAGCCCCACCCCAGCAGCTCAGGCTTTCCCGTCCCCAATAGTAGCCGCCCAGCCTCCAGGGTTAATTCGATCGACCAACCCAGACGAACGAGCAAGACAGGCTCAAACAAATATCGGCGACAACCAGGACAGGAATCCAACGCTTCCGCTTCAGCCGGTGCCCCAAGGCCCTGTGACAGCCAATCCTTCTCAGTTAGACCCCTTTGGGCCGCTGCCACCGATCGTATTACAAATCCCTCCAGGAGCCAACGGAGCGGGTGGGACTACCTCCGAACTCCCCAAACTGCCACAGCGACAAGTTGCCGTGCTACCCGAACTTCCCGAGTTATTGGCTCCGCCCCCAATTAACAGGCCTGGTCAGACGGTTGCTATCACCAGGGGACCCGGCGGTCGATCGGACACTCAGCAAGTACGAGGTCCGGGAGGCTCTTTACTTCCCGGAGGTGATGGGGGGCAAATTGGCTCGCCGCCGCTAGTTCCAGGGCTAACTGCTCCTCGGTTAGGTGGCGGTGGCGGTGGCAGAAATGGTTCCTTACCCGGAGGCACCGGGGGACAAATTGGCTCGCCTCCTCTAGTTCCGGGCCTAAATGCTCCTCAGTTAGGTCGTACTCGTACATCCCCGCCTGGACTCGAACCCATTGCAGCGAGACCCATAGGAGTGCCGGATCTGCCGGAACTGCCAGTAGATAAGCGCCCCCCCCAATGGAGAGACCCCAATGCCAGGGTAGCAAGAGGTCCTGGCACCCGTCCCCCGGGAACTACTGGGCCAATAGGAGGTAGAGCCCAAGATGCGCGGAATCCGCAGACTCGCCGTCCAGCACCCCCGCGCCCGCCCCAGCCAATAGCAGCTAGACCTATAGGAGTACCGGATCTGCCGGAACTGCCAGTAGACAAGCGCCCGCCCCAGTGGGTAGACCCAAATCCCCCACCTCCTCCCGTCATCCCAGTAATTCCGCCACCGCCTTCTACTGACCTCGCTACGGGCACTGAAGTCAGCGGGGTGGTAAAAGTCGGGAACGAGACGCAAGTGATTGTCAAAGTACCGAATGAACCAACTAGCCGATATGTAAAAGTAGGGCAGCGGCTGTCTAACGGGCAAGTGTTGGTGAAGCGGGTCGATCTCAAGCAGGGAGCAGATCCGATCGTGATTCTGGAGGAAAACGGCGTTGAGGTAGCCAAAGGTGTGGGCGAAAAACCCGCCAGTCGCCAACCACAACCCGCCAATGCAGTTATTAGCCGTCTCCCAAATCCGAATAGCTCAGCGCGACGCTGAAAATTGACAGTAAAGCAGGAAAAATGCTAAAGGCAAAAACTCTAATTTTTGCCTTTTTGCATTTAGAGCAGATCTCGAACCTGAAGGTAAAATTAGTACAGGGATTAAAAAATAGAGGACTTTTCAGTGAGTATTAGCTTCTAGAAAATCCCTATTAGTAATTGAAGTTAAAGGAGATCGATCATGCTCGGTTCAATTCAAAAATTAGGGATGGTGATATTAGTTGCTTCTTGTATCGGCAGCGCCACTAATCTCTTGAATCCCCAGCCATCAATGGCTCAAGCAACACCCGATCCAAAACCAGAAGAAGGAAAACGCTCTCCCTTCTGCCAAGGAAACCCTCCTACGGGAAGAGTAAAATGCAATTACGAGGGAGGCGATAATTACGAGGGAAATTTCGTTAACGGCCTGCCAGACGGCAGTGGTGTCTACGTGTACGCTAATGGCGATCGCTACGAAGGAAATTTTCGGAATGGAGTGCCAAATGGTAGAGGGACATTCATTTTTAAAGATGATGCCCGCTACACAGGCGTGTTCCAAGACGGCACAATGAGATCTGGGACGGTGGTTTTCTCCAACGGCGAGCGCTATGTCGGAAACTTCGCAGTCGTCAGGAACGTTCAGACTGATGCCATTAGCAGTCAACCATCAGGGCGGGGTCAATTTTTTTATACCAATGGCGATCGCTATGAAGGACAATTCTTTGCAGGCTCACCCTTTGGCCCTGGGGTATTGGTGCGGGTAGACGGCACTCGCTGTTCCGGCAGATTTTTTAATCAAGAACTTGACGCTAGTGTCACCTGCACTTTCCCCAACGGGACGCGCTATGAAGGAGAATTACGAAAGGGAGTGCCTCACGGTGTCGGGACGATGATCGATGCTAGAGGTAGGCGCTTTCCGGGGGTATTTCGCAACGGCAAGCCCGGAGTTTCGTAAAGGATAAATGATTGAGGTTTTCAGCCAACTTTTGACAACAAATGGGACAAAAGACAAAGGACAGAAGAAGATAATATCTAACAGCGCATAGGAGAAATTTGATTGATGATTTCCCGTTCTTGGACCAGTGGAATCGCTTTATTAGTTGGATCAGTGTTGGGAATTGGTAGTTACGCGACTTATCCCTTGCCCTCAATGGCACAAGGAACAGAAGCTAGAACCGGTCGCTGCGTGCCAGCTATCGCTACAGGTAGAGTTAGGTGCGATTATGACAGCGGTGATAGCTACATCGGACAGTTCGTTAACGGTTTGCCCAGTGGCACTGGGGTATACGTATATTCCAACGGCGATCGCTATGAGGGGCAGTTCCGTCTGGGCAAACCAAATGGTCGAGGACAATTTATATTTAAGGACGACGCCCGCGTCGAGGGCATATTCCGAGATGGCAAAGTTAGTTCCGGGACAGCTATTTTTACTAATGGCGATCGCTATATAGGGTCGTTTTCTCTTGATCAAAAAGTAGGCGTGCCCACGGGACAAGGGCAATTCATTTTTGCTAATGGCGATCGCTTTGTGGGTCAATTTTTAGGGGGCAAGCCTTTAGGTACGGGAGCGTTCACCCGGGCTGACGGCAGTCGGTGTTCGGGACAGTTCTATACTCAAGAACTTGATGGCAGGGGTAACTGTTCGTTCTCCAACGGTATCCGCTATCAGGGAGAGTTACGCAAGGGATTGCCTCACGGCAAAGGGACAATTATCGATACCAGAGGCCGGCGACTTCCGGGAGTATTCCGCGACGGCCAGCGGGTAGAGCAATAAACTGGGAATATCTGTTAGTAAGGGCAGGTTGAGAGCTAATATTTTTTGAACAAAACCTGCCATTGCTAGGTTTTAAAGTCAAAACTATTGATAATTTAGGACCAGCTTTTTCTCAACCGAATTGCTAATCTTAAATATCCACTTAATGGAGTTAATGGAGGCGTTTTGATATGACAACTACTGCTTCTGCTTCCGGGAACACCGGCCAATTTCCCTTCGACTTTGCCCCGCAGCGGACTCAAGATGCTGATTTGTTGCGACAACTCAATTTTGTGCCCGGTTTGAAGGAAGTCTTGACTTTGCGCCAAGTTCATGCTTTGGAACACGCTACTGTTTGGGTACTAAGTCAATCGTTTGGTGCGACGACAGCAAGAACCGATAATGAGTTATTGGGCGGGATGTCCACAGAACAAGGGTTTTATCTTTATGGCCACGTTAACATTGCACAGTTGCGTCAAGCAGTGCGCGAGGCTTTGCAGCGGATTGCCAGCGGAGAGTGGGATTTAGCTGTACATCCCCGCTGTGGCACGAATTTGTCCGTGGCAATGCTGCTGACGGCAGGACTTGCTGTTGGCATCAATTTAGCCCTGCCTCGCGGGCCCATTCTACAACTTTTTGGTTTGGGTGCAGCGGCTGCTGCTGCGGCTCAGTTAGCTCCTGATGTGGGAGCTCTGGCTCAGCGGTACGTCACAACTGCTATTCCGTTTAATTTGAGTGTGGTTGATATTACTGTAAGTCACGACTTCTGGGGACGCGAAGCTCATTTTGTGCGGGTGCGTTGGGTTGAATAGTTGCACAGTATCAAGCGCGATCGATAGATCTAACTCATCTGCGTTAATCTGTGTTAATCTGCCTGTATCTGCGGTTAAAAAAAGAGAATGTATTAACCGCAGATAAGAATGGATTGACGCGGATTCACGCAGATGCAGAGAAGAGATATCTGAATAATTCCGATGAAGCGCGGATTTGATATAACTAATAACAATTAACTCATGAATTCTGGGTCATCGAAGATCCTAAATGCGATCGGGATCTACTCCTAATTCTCGCAACCTCACCGCCAATCTTTCAGCCCGTTGTTCAAGTTCCTGGAACCGAGCTTGTTCTGCTTTAATCAACCCTTCAACTAATGGCGGAGACAGTATTTCATTCACTGATAATGTCAGATTTGGAAAGACTACAGACACCATTTGTTGCCCCGGCAAAAAATCTGTTTGTGTATAGATGTCTTCACCTTCAGGAAAGGCTAAAACTCGCACCAGTTCTTTGTTAGGTGTAGGGTCAACAATTACATATTCGGGCACGTTAGCTAGTTCGTACTCAGCTCGTTTAATCACATAATCGGCGCGCCGATTTTGACTCACTACCTCTATGACTAACAGGGGCTTTTCCTCAAAATCGAGGATACCAGAACCTGCTCTAGCAGCAGCTTGTTCCAAAAGACTTTGAGTGCAAACAACTACATCAGGAATCCGAGAGGTATCTTCTTCTGTTCTTACTCCTAGGCCTGTTTTTGCTACTAAGTCAAGATTGTGTTCCGCTAGGTAACGCTGCAATTGGTAAACTAAATATTCGCAAATTTTGATATGTAAAACTGTTGCGGTTGGCATCGGAATTAATTTGCCTTTGTACAGTTCATATTGTAGATCGGAATCAGTTTGATAAAATCGGTATTCTTCAAAGGTCAAGGCGGGTGAAGTATCAATTTGATTTGATTCAACAACTGGCACTACAGATTGAGACATATCTTTTCACCGATGTCGATATAATCCTATTATATTCAATCTGCCTCGCTCTGGGTGCATTTGCGGTTAAAAATTCCCAATTATCGATCGCACTCGCCACCAGAATTGTCAGAGAATAGTTGAATAGTGTAAAATCAACTTTGCGATCGCCCCGACAACTCGACCTCACCCTTCCGTACACCATCCGAGTTCCTATGTCAATCAAAAAAATTCTTTCTATAGCGCTGTTAATTTTCATCCCCATTTCCATCGCCGCTGAGTATTTGCACTGGGGTTCCCTCGCAGTTTTCATCACATCCGCTTTAGGCATTATACCTCTGGCGATTTGGTTGAGCACAGCAACAGAAGAAGTGGCGATCGTTACAGGCCCCTCCATAGGCGGCTTATTAAATGCAGTCTTCGGCAATGCTACGGAATTAATTATTGCCATAGTTGCCCTAAAAGCTGGCTTAATTGACATTGTGAAAGCCAGCATAACCGGTACAATTATCAGCAACTTGCTCTTAGTCATGGGATTTTCCATGCTGCTAGGAGGAATCCGCTACAAAGAACAGGAATTTAAGCCAATAATCGCGCGGGTGAACGGTTCCACAATGACTCTAGCAGTGATTGCAATCCTGCTGCCGACAATGGTAATTTACACCTCCAATGGAGTCGAACCCGCAGCCATTCAGAATCTTTCCTTAATAACTGCGATCGTCCTAATTGCAGTTTACGCTCTAACTCTCCTATTTTCCTTAAAAACTCACAGCTATCTTTACGATGTTGGGCTAGTAGAACTAGAGTCAGAAAATTCTCAAAATACCAAAGAGGAATCTACTACGCACAAACCGAATTTGTGGCTGTGGATAGGAGTGCTAGTTGCCTCAACTGTTGCCGTTGCTTTTGAATCAGAAATTTTCGTGGGTGTTGTCGAAGAAACTACCAAAGGATTGGGATTAACGCCACTGTTTACAGGGGTAATTCTGTTGCCGATTGTTGGCGGCGCCGCCGAATATGTAACTGCGGTGGGAGTTGCGATGAAAAACAATATGGATTTGTCAGTTTCTGTCGCGATGGGTTCGAGTTTGCTAGTTGCTTTGCTGGTAGCGCCGGTGTTGGTAATTATCGGATTAATAATTCATCAGCCGATGGATTTAAACTTCAATCCGTTTGAAGTAGTTGCAGTTGCCATTGCCGTGACAATTGCTAATCTAATTAGTCTTGACGGGCGATCGAATTGGCTTGAAGGAGTGCTGCTTTTAGCAACATATATCGTGTTAGGAGCGGCATTTTACTTTCACCCCATTACTTGATTTCTCGTTGAACAGGCAAGATGCCTGTTCCACAAAAACTCAATTTTCTTAACTGGTTCCTAGGCTATGCCTGGGAACCGATGTCTAGAGGCTCTGCCTCGTTTGTTTCCATGCAAATTGGAGGCAGAGCCTCCGGATCTGAATTACCAGGCAGAGCCTGGTAACGAGTAATTCCGAATCTCACAAGAGCACTAAAGTGCTAAATAGTATCCGGGTTTATTCCCATCTCCCGTAAGCGCGCCGCCAGTCTGTCAGCTTGCTGTAATCGAGATTGTTCTTGTCTGATTAAATCTTCGACAAGTGGGGGAGATAGAATTTGATCCACTGATAAAATCAAATCTGGAAACTGTAAAGACACGATGTTTTGCCCGGGGAAAAAATTCGCTTGCTCGTAAGCAGTCTCATTTTCCGGCAAAGTTACAACTCTGACCCTAGTCCGGTTAGGTTTAGGGTCTGCCATCCAATATTCCGGCACTCCTGCATTTTCGTATTCTGCTCTTTTTGTCACGTAATCTTGACGCTCGTTTTGGCTGACAACTTCAACAATTAACACTGGCGTTTCATCTAAATCAAAGACGCCAGCACCCGGTCTGGCAAGCAGTTGTTCCCAAAGACTTTGAGTACAAACAATCACATCAGGAATCCGCGAGGAATTCTCTTCTGTTCTCACTCCCACATTAGTTTTTGCCACCAAATCGAGATTGTGTTCAGCTAAGTAACGCTGCAATATGTAAACTAAGAATTCGCAGATGCTTGCGTGTA
Organism: Microcoleus sp. N9_B4; assembly: GCF_036701635.1. Lineage (NCBI taxonomy): Bacteria > Bacillati > Cyanobacteriota > Cyanophyceae > Oscillatoriales > Microcoleaceae > Microcoleus > Microcoleus sp. N9_B4. The sequence goes on from NZ_JAUBRC010000002.1 coordinate 118,731, forward strand.
AAGCAGTTGCTGCTGCCATCGGTATTAATTTTCCCCTGTGAAGTTCGTAGAGAACGTCAGGTTCTCCCTCATAGACAAGATATTCTTCAAAAGTTAAGGTTGGCGAAGCATCAACTCGATCGGTTTCCGAAACAGGTAAAACAGACTGAGACATATTTATCCGCGCTCCGGTTTGAGTTCTCTTAATTAATTTTAGCCTCTATTCTTTTATTCCTCTGGGGTTAATTGAAAGAATTAGGTATTTTTCAAGCAGTTACGGACAGCGACACTGTTGAACAGGAAAACACTCTCGTCGGCAACTTCTTTTTTTGCCTTTACTGTCGCGACAATCAGAAGTATCCCGACATTCTACCTTATCTTCACAAATTTGCTGACGGGGAAAAGTACCTAAGCTTTGTATAGAAACTTCAGCCGTAAGCGCACCCTGTTCTATAACTTGGTCATTTTCTTTAATTTCATAGAGAAACTTATTTTCTCCCTCTAAAACCGAAAAAGTTCTTGTTTTATGACTGTTACCCAACTTAAATCCAAAATCCTCGGAAAACTCACCTTTGTTGTAACCTCGGTCTGTGTAAGGATAGGGGTTAGTTTCCATGCCATCAGTCACATTTTTAATCATCACCCTCCTGTTAGGGCCGGGAGGAGTTTTGCTGGAGACAAATCGAGCGCTTTGCGAATCAGGCGTGATCACAGTACCGGCACACACACCTACATATTCAGTGCGCTTAAATTGAATCAAATTAATATTAAAAGCGTTTTCGTTTTTCACCCTAAATTGTGCTTCGCTAGTCTGCTGGGCGCTAACTGTGAAAGCTGCTAGCGTCAAAAAAAAAGCCCCCACCAAAATAGCTAGGAATTTAATTGGTGGCCTCCCCGTAATAAATCTGGCGTGTTTCATCTCTCTACCTCTAATGTGAATAGATAGCATTTTGTTTAGGAGTTATTTTAACTTGAGAGCAGATATGTTGTCAAAGTAGCTCCAATAGGTTTCTGGTGAGGACTTGAGTCTTGGATGCTGAGTTGCGAAAGGAAAGATGGAAGTTCTGACTGTGAAATTTGTAGAGTCAGGAAGGGAGTCCTGATTACTGAGATGTTGCACTATTGTCAAGAACAGGCAAGATGCCTGTTCCACAAGAAAATTGACTCTTTGTGGAACAGGCATCTTGCCTGTTCCTAAACAAGTAATTGAGAATGGTGTAACATCTCAGGAGTAGGAACTTAACTACCAAGTTACTCGATCGCGCCATCTCTCTAAAAGCTTGTCTCCAATGCCCTGAACCCGCGCCACGTCGTCCAAAGAGGTAAAAGGTTGCTGTTGCCGCGCTGCAATAATTCTCTCGGCTAACTTCGGGCCAACCCCGGGCAAGGTTTCTAATTCTTCCTGAGTCGCTGCATTCAAATTAACTAACTTTTTACCCGCAGCAATTTGAGGTTTAGCACTCGCCGATTTTGATGCTGCTTGTAGTGAATCGCACTCTTTTTTCTTAGCATCAATTCTCTGTTTGATTCGGGCGGGAATTCCCAAGGTTGCACCTTTGTAAAGTCGATCGAACTCCCGCTCAAAATGGGCCGCAACTGTGGGACTCTCGATCGCCAGCAGCGTCTCGTCATTCCCGTGATTTGCCGCCTCACTCCAGTTGTGAGAACCTGTAAGTACCGTTTTGCCGTCCACAACGCCGAATTTGTGGTGCAGGCGATCGCCCATTGGTAACAGTGGCACTCCCACCGTAGTCAGCGGCTTTCTCCAAGGGCGATTGTCAGTTTCTAACCCGCAATCTTGCATCAAAGTCGCCCCCATCATATCCAACCCTTCACTATAAGAGCGATAAATAAAATTAGAGTCAATTAAAGCTCGCACCGCCACTCCCCGGCTAGCTTCAATTTCCAAAGTATTTGACAAACGCTGAGCCGAAAATACAAACAGTGCCAAATCAACCGACTTTTTCGCACTACCCAAAGTTCGATTTATCAAACTGTTAACGCTTTTTTCCCAAGGCAAAGTCTGGGAAGTCGGCGAAAATTGCACCGCAACTGTCGCATTCCCTACTCTCACTTTTTGCACTTGACGAAACGGCTTTTTGATGCCAAACTTGCTGTCCGGTTTGTCTTTGGGCCCGTCGCCCCACATGATGTTAAATTCTTGAGTAAACAGTTGCGCTATTTGAGCATTTTCAATTTTTAGCAAATTGTTGGCATTGCCGCGACTTGCTGCTGTCTTGAAATCGCCGTGTATATCGCTTGTGGTAAAATTAGCAGAAGTGACGATTACGGTTTTGCCGTCAATTACCACAAATTTGTGGTGCATCAAACCGCTGCCTTTACTGCCGTCAGCAGTATCATCAATTACAGGAATACCCGCATCCTTGACAATTACCAAAGCATCATTTTGCTTGATTTCCTCGACCGTTAATTTACCGTCTTTATTGCGATCGGCAAGTTGCACAAATTCGCTATAACGATCGCGCTCTCTTTCCGGTAATTTCGCTAACTCCTGAGCTGTAAAATCGCTCCAAGCGCGACTATACATATGTTCGACAATTAATCTCACTTTAATTCCCGATCGCTGTCGATCGGCCAAAACCCTCGCAATACCGGGCAATCGAAACTCCTGAACCGCTACATCTACGGTCGATCCAGCACTGGCGATCGCCACAGCGATCAAGTTTTCTAAATCATCTCCAGGTCTAGTTTGCTGGCGGTAAGGCTCTGTATAACTCGAAGCGATCGACTGATTGAAGTATACTTGCAATAAAGGGTCTTGAGGCAACGGAATCAGACTGGGAGATAATTGAGGCTGCTCTTCCTCTTGTTGTCCGCAAAGCACGAGACCGATTGCCAGCAGCAAAAGCCAGCACAAACGCCATAAAGTATAATAAAGTTTAGCCACAAAAGTTTAAAATTTATTGAGGTTATTTATCAGCTCATTGTTCAAATATATTCGATAATGTCAAGTTAGAACCTATTAAATTTATGCAAGGGAAGAGATTTTACGTCTTGTAAGACTGCCGCGATGCCGGAAGCATCACTGGTAGGGTAGCAGCATTCAGGGGCGTGGATCAAACCCGATACTGCTGCTTTATGGCTAAAAGAAAAACACTTTTTCCGTGTGGTCACAAAGGATATGGTAAAGCGTGTCATCGCTGCACGCAAGAGTTTGTGGCGCAGCAGAATTATGTTCAACTGTTGGCCGAAAAACAAACCAAAAAACAGGAGAGGGAAGCATCATTTGCCACAGATGTCATCGAGCTCAGAGGTCTGCCAGATTATGTAGTTACTAAAGCCCGTGCAATTATAGCAGCTTTGGGCGAAAATAAGAATTACCGAGATTTTGGGGGGAAACGCCTGCGTCACAATCGTTTGATTATAAGTATTCCTGTAGGGCGACACTACAGAATGTTGTGCAAAGATTGCGGGACTTTCTTGATTCCCCAAAAAGTTTTGTCCCACGAAGATTATAATGTTTGTAAACCGGGAAGTTAGTTATTTGTTATTTGTTAGTTGTTATTGGTAGCCACTCACAACAGTCAACAGTCAACATTCCTTATTACTTATTGAAACCCATGCAAATTTATCTCGACTATAGCGCTACGACTCCGACACGCCCAGAAGCAATTGATGCGATGCAAAAAAGCCTCACTCAACAGTGGGGAAATCCTTCGAGTTTGCACGAGTGGGGACAAAGGGCGGCGACAGCTTTAGAATTAGCCAGAATGCAGGTTGCTAGCTTAATTAACGCGCTACCAGAATCGATAATTTTTACCAGTGGCGGCACTGAAGCAGACAATTTGGCAATTATGGGAATTGCCCGTCTTTATACAAAGCCGCAGCATATCATTATCTCCAGCGTAGAGCACTCCGCAGTAGCAGAACCGGCGCGACAACTCGAACAGTTGGGATGGGAAGTAACGCGCCTACCAGTGGATAAATTTGGGCGAATTCACCCTTTGGATTTGCAAGAGTCGCTGCGATCGAATACAGTGTTAATTTCAATCATTTACGGACAAAGCGAAGTTGGCACGCTGCAACCAATTGAGGCATTAGGACAAATTGCGCGCGATCGCAATATCATGTTTCATACCGATGCAGTTCAAGTTGCCGGCAAGCTGCAAGTAGACGTGCAGAAACTGCCCGTAGACTTGCTTTCGGTTTCCAGTCACAAACTTTACGGGCCACAAGGTGCAGGTGCGCTTTACGTGCGTCCGGGAGTAGAATTAGTGCCAATGTTAGGCGGTGGTGGCCAAGAATTGAAACTGCGTTCCGGGACACAAGCGCTGCCAGCAATCGTCGGTTTTGGGGTGGCGGCAGAGTTAGCATTGCAGGAAATAGATGTGGAAACGCCGAGGTTAATTGGATTGCGCGATCGGCTTTTTGACCGATTATCCCACGTACCCAGTTTAGTACCAACAGGCGATCGATATTTCCGACTCCCACACCACGTAAGTTTTTGCATAATCTCCCCTTCCTCCCGCCCTTACCAAAAGAGAGATACAGGGCGAATCACAGGCAAAACTTTGGTTAGACAGCTAAACTTAGCCGGAATTGGCATTAGTTCCGGTTCCGCTTGTAGCAGCGGCAAACTAACTCCCAGTCCGATATTATTAGCAATGGGATATGACGAAATCGGTGCCGTTGGTGGAATTCGATTGACTCTAGGACGAGAAACCACAGAAGCGGATATTGATTGGACAGTAATTGCGATCGAGCAAATTTTGGATAGATTAATGCCAAAGGTAGCATTGTGTAGGAATTAAAAAACCGGGCGGTTTGTCTGCACACACAATCTAAGAAACCGGGTTTTTTCCGATATCTTCGCCTCCGATCAAAGATTGTCGCAAAAACCCGGTTTCTGGCCACCCACGCACAACCATGCTACAATAAACCCGATATTATTCACAACTCCCCAACAATGGAAGAAAGCCGCGCCCAAGCCTACCTAGAACTAATTCACACCCTGCTGAATTGCCCCAACGGCGAAGAACCGCAGATATTACAAGATAACTCAGAATTGTTGGATGTCGAATTTCTGGAAACTTGCGAGTTAGTAGCAGAAAAAATGGCACAGCAAGGAGGACAAAACGGCGCTAATTTCCTGCGAAAGCTGATCGGCCAGCTAGCACAATTAATCGATATCAACGATGGTGATATCTCCGCAGGTGAAAATCCCCAAGAGTATGCAAACTTTATTCTAGAATTATTGCAAGCCGAAGATGGTAGCAATAGCAATACAGCAGTAATTTACCCGATGCTAGCTGAACGAAAACATCTACTAAATGCTCGTTTTTCGGACATTTTAGAGCAAGTAATGCAGAAATTAATTGGTGGGGAAAATGCAAAAACTATTGATTCAATTGTCAGTCTGGTTGAAGATTTGAGCATTAATATTAGTAATTTTTCCGGTGGGAATAGAGCCGATAATATTGAAATTGCCATTGCCGCTTATCAACTTGTTTTAAATAATCGGCAACCCGGAAGCGAAAAGTTTGCTCAAACTCAAAACAACTTAGCTGCTGCCTACATTACCAGAATAAAGGGCTCGCGGGCCGAAAATGTGGAAATGGCGATCGCCCTTTATGGCGCTGCTTTAACAGTATATACCCTTGAGGCTTTCCCGGAAGATTGGGCAATGGCTCAAAATAACCTAGCTGCTGCTTACGCCAACAGAATCAACGGTTCGCGGGCGGAAAATATCGATCGCGCGATCGCATTTTTTGAGGCTGCTTTAACTGTTCGTAGCCCTGAACACTTTCCTGAAGATTGGGCCATGATTCAATATAATCTAGGTAATGCCTATAATGACAGAATCAACGGTTCGCGGGATGAAAATCTCGAAAAGGCGAGATCCTTTTATCAAGCAGCATTAACAGTATATACCCGTGAGGATTTCCCTGAGTATTGGGCAATGATTAAAAAGAAGCTGGCTAATACCAATTTAATGTAAAGTGGCACATATCTCGATCCCCCTAAATCCCCCTTAAGAAGGGGGACTTTGAGCGGAATCTTGTCCCCCCCTTATTAAGGGGGGCTAGGGGGGATCGGATTCTATGCAGCCTCATAAAAAATTGGTATAATGCTTAAAGTGATGCAGCCTTAACAATCTCAGAAACCGGGTTTTTTCCGACATCTTCGCGCACCATCTCAGAAACCGGGTTGTTTCCGATATCTTCGCCTCCGATTAAATATCTTCGCAAAAACCCGGTTTCTCGTCACCACGCACCATCTCAGAAACCGGGTTGTTTCCGATATCTTCGCCTCCGATTAAATATCTTCGCAAAAACCCGGTTTCTCGCCACCCAAAAACCCACCCCCCAATGATGATAAAATAAATCCCGGTGTTATTGACAACTCCCCACAATGGAAGAAAACCGCGCCCAAGCCTATCTCCAATTAATTCACACCCTGCTGAATTGCCCCAACGGAGACGAACCGCAGATATTACAGGATAACTCATAATTATTGGATCGCGGATTTCTGGAAACTTGCGAGTTAGTAGCATCAACCTTGGCAGAACAAGGAGGCGAAAATGGCGCTAATTTCCTCTGACATCTAGCCCGTTACCTAGCGCCACTCATCGATATGAACGATGACGTAGATAGCAATAAATCTGCCAGTGAAAATTTCCAAGAGTATGCAAATTTTTTCCTAGAATTATTGCAAGCAGAACAAGATAGCAACGGGGATATAGCAGTAATTTACCCCATGCTGGAAGGGCGACAACATCTCCTTAATGCCAGTTTTGCCGAGACTTTACAGCAAGTGGCGCCGAAGTTAATTGCCGGCGAAAACTCAGAAACAATTAGCTCAATAATCGGGCTTATTGAAAAGTTGAGTATTCATATTAGTGACTTTCCCAGTGGGAATAGAGTGAATAATATTGAAATTGCCATTACTGGTTATCAAATGGTTTTAAATAATCGCGAACCTGGTAGTGAAAAATGGACGCAAACCCAAAATAATCTGGCGGCTGCCTACAATAACAGCAAAAACCAGGCGGTTGAAACTGCGTCTACACAAACGATGTCCGCCTTCGCGGACTAAGAGAAGAGATAATTCAGAAGTGTTGAAATCCTCGATCGAGCTTTAATACAATATCAGGATAAATACCGCTGCTATCAGTCAACCAGATATCGGTGTTCTCGGTAGCTGTTCCCACAATCGCAGCACCATCACCTATTTTTTCCACTAATAACTCAGCATTTGCCATCGGCAAAAACAGCACTAACTCGAAGTCTTCGCCGCCGTATAATGCCCAATCTAAAGCTTTTTCTGTTGATACGATTTCGCTGAAAATATGGGGAATTGGTATTTTTGTGCGATCGACTTTTGCGCCAACACCGCTAGCCCGACAAATTTGAATAATCGCATCAGCTAAACCGTCGCTGCTGTCCATTCCGGCGATTGCAATTGAAGATTGAACCCCCCCCGGCCCCCCCTTGCTAAGGGGGGGAGAATTAACCCCCCCCGGCCCCCCCTTGCTAAGGGGGGGAGAATGGAAATCTGGCTTCCCCCCCTTACTAAGGGGGGGACTGAGGGGGGGTTCCATCGCACCTGGAGAATTGGACTCTTGCTTCCCCCCCTTAGCAAGGGGGGGACTGAGGGGGGGTTCCATCGCACCTGGAGAATTGGACTCTTGCTTCCCCCCCTTAGCAAGGGGGGGACTGAGGGGGGGTTCCATCGCATCTGGAGAATTGAAATCTTGCTTCCCCCCCTTAGCAAGGGGGGGACTGAGGGGGGGTTCCATCGCACCTTCACAACCCAATATTTCCCAAACAACCGGCAAAACATCCAGCCGCGGTTTAGGACACTGGTGAGCGAGAATTAAAGAAGCCCGATCGACCTTTTCCAGATTTTGCCCGAATTCTGGATTTAACAGCAATTCTAATCCCGCGCGGGAGGCTCCGTGAACCCCAGTAGCGACAATCGCCCAGCCCGATCGCGCATTTGACCGACTAATGGTACGATCGCACTCAACTTGTCCAAAAGCCGTAATCGCCACAGTCACCACGGGTGATCGCACAACATCACCACCGACGATCGGCGTATCATATTCTTGCAAGCAAGCCGTCATCCCCCGATAAAACTCTTCAACCCACTCCACAGCCGTATCCGCCGCCACAGCGAGGGCTACAGTCACCGCCAGAGGCTTTGCTCCCATCGCAGCCAGATCCGACAAATTTGCCGCTGCGGCGCGCCATCCTGCGTAATAAGGCCCCGTAGTGCGATCGCTAAAATGCACTCCATCCACCAACATATCTGTAGTGATAGCCAGAGATTGGTTGGGATTTGTAGCCATGACAGCGCAATCATCACCAACTATCTCTGCGGGGCAGAATTTTTGCAATATTCTTAAAAGACCTTGTTCCCCGATATCTTTAATCAGCATTAAAAAGGATTTTTTAGTGAGAAGCGGGCGGGCAAGATGCCCATCCCACAATAAACTCAATGTATTATGGAACAGGTGTCTTACCTGTAGCACGTTATTGGTGCGTAATTCCTGAACCAATGACAACTAACAACTGTCAACTGTCAACTGTCAACTGTCAACTGTCAACTGTCAACTGTATTACCATTCCTTACCCGAACTCGGCGGCAAGCGCAACCTAGGAAACCTATAAAAAGTATCCCCTTCATCATCTACCTCTAAAATCGCCGAAAAAATCTTAACTTGCCGAGTTAAATACTGCTGAGCAACTTCAGCCTCAACCCTAGCATTAGCCGCCAGTTGAATCAGCGAAATTTGACTGTTTTGAGTTTCCAACAACTGATAAAAAGCCTCATCCAACCGCTGCTTTTGCTTGTTTTCATTCACATTTTTTACAATCAACAAGCCTGCGAATCCGCCCAAACCCATTACCAATAAAAATTGTAAAATAGCCATATTCTCGATTGAATTCCTATTTTCAATAACTAAACTATAAAATTTATCTCTTCTTCCAGCCTGATGCCGGCGGGCTTTGTCTGTGTAAAAGTGATTTCAATCGCCGTCATCTGTATTTGGAAAAGATTTCAATGCCTGTCACTATTTATTTTTTCAGCCCGCGCAGGCGGGCTTTGTTTCTGTAAAAGCGATTTCAATCGCCGTCACTTTGGTGTAAAAGCGATTTCAATCGCCGTCAATAATTAAACTTGAGGTCGCACCAAATTTTCGATTCCTTTAACTACCTTAGCAGATACGATCTTGTCTCCCTGCTTCAGTTGCTCCAAAACTTCTTTTCCTTCAATCATGTAACCAAAAACAGCATAGCGGCCGTCCAACAGATTCAGGCCAGCGGGCGTGAGTTCAGGTTCAAACAAGAAAAAGAAAAACTGAGAAGAAGCGCTATCAGGGTCAGTTTCTGTACGGGCCATCGCCACAGTACCGAAAGCAGAAAAAGGCAAAACAGGTTCGTCGCGATAACGCCCCGCATCTTCTAGAGTAATCCCGTAAATAGGTTCTTTTTCCTCCCTGACGAGCACTTCTAGCGGTATATTCCGGTATTTGCCCGTAGCTGGGTCAATAAAACCAACATCCTTGCCTTCGGGGTCTCCTGTTTGCAAAACGTAAGATTCTTCCGATCGAATAAACGGCAAACCGTCATAAAAACCTCGATCGACTAAATCCACAAAATTACCAGCCGTAACCGGGGCGCTGTAGCCGTCAACCACAACAGTAATTTCCCCTTTTTCAGTTTGTACAGCCACAGTAGCGCGCCCTTTCAGTTGAGGCAGATTAGCATACTTGGCAGGCACTTCAAACGGAAACTTTGTCACCATCAACTCTTCGATTTCGCCTACCGAACCCAGGATTGTGGCTTTCAAGTCAATCACTTTGTCCCTGTCTTTAGCCTCAACAGCCTTTTCCAGTTGAGCAATTTTCTCCTTGACTCCTGCAACTAGCGCCTCAGCTTCCGGCTTTTTGGCGTCGGGAATACTTTCTAAAAGGTCAGATTCCCGAAGGTTGAGAATCCTGGAAGCTTTACTGACATCGCTGCTAATGGGGCCCCAACGTTTAGACCGTATGTGGTTGCCAATGTCTTCGAGACTAATTTGCAACTCTCGCACAGTCTGATTGTCAATAGGTAAAGCGAAGCGCAGCAGCGCCCGCCCGTCCGTAATCGCATTCCCCGCAGGCATACTGCTGCTGGGGCGTTTGGCATGGGAGACTGCACTGAAACTCAGGGAGAGAGTGAACAGCAGAAGCGCTAAAGCGACGGTTTTGATCCAGCGCTTGCACGTATCGATCGAGAAATTAGGCCAATGCAACATAACTTTAACTTTTATTGCCTCTCTTATCTTCCCACAGCGCTGCCCGCCCTCTAAGCTGCTACCCATCTAAAGTGCCTGTTGGTTGGGCTGGGGAGGAGTTGCCCACTAACAACAGTCAATCGATTTTAGATTTTAGATTTTAGATTTTAGATTGACCCCACGGATCAATTCGGGGGCTCCTTTATCGGATACAGGTTTTTTATTTCTGGACGGATGAATCCGGGGACTTGTATCCTGGATGCTTTCGGTCAACTGACAACAGCCCACTGCCCACTGCCATTAACATTTCAGTAAAGCACTTGCTCCCTTTGAACGGTAAAATAAAATGCCAATTGCTTTTTGATGCCGTCAGCTAGACTGCGGCTTTAACCTGAGCCGCTCAAAAACGGATACCATCCCCAGACTCCTGTCGTGGAGAGATCAAAATTTTAGACCAAGGTTCAATCTCCCAAATTCATCTGTGGAGTAAATCTAAAATCTAAAATCTAAAATCTAAAATCGACTGACTGTAGTTCCCCCGTGCCTCAAGGCGACGGGATTGCCCGCAAAAATTTATATGATTTCCAGTAACGACTTTCGACCAGGTGTTTCAATTGAATGGAATAACGGCGTGTGGCGGGTTATCGAATTCCTCCACGTCAAGCCAGGAAAAGGCTCGGCTTTCGTGCGGACAAAATTAAAAAATGTCCAAACCGGAAACGTAGTAGAACAAACCTTCCGGGCGGGCGAGACTATGCCTCAAGCCAACCTGGAAAAGAGTGTGATGCAGCATACCTATAAAGAGGGCGACGATTTCGTCTTTATGGATATGGAAACTTACGAGGAAAGTCGCCTCAGTGTCAAGCAAATAGGCGATCGAGTCAAGTACCTCAGTGAAGGGATGGAAGTCAACATCCTTCGCTGGAACGACCAAATCCTGGAAGTGGAACTGCCCAACTCTGTCGTCTTGGAAGTGTTGCAAACAGATCCCGGAGTTAAAGGAGATACTGCCACTGGTGGCAGCAAACCCGCGATCGTCTCCACCGGAGCTCAGGTTATGGTGCCTCTATTTATTTCCATTGGAGAACGGATTCGGATTGATACTCGTGAAGACAAGTACCTCGGCCGAGAATAGAAACGAGGGAATAAAAGGGAGTTTTTAGTTTTTAGTTCTGAGTTATGAGTTAAAGAAGTTAAAATTCAATACTCATCGCTCACAGCTTAAAAACTATCCCTTTTGCCTCCAAAATCGGTGAATTCTCCTAGCTTCGCCTGATTCGGAATTTTCAATTTTCAATTCTCAATTTTCAATTCTCAATTACCATTGAATCTGCTGTGCAACTAGACTTAAACCAGCTTTGCGAACTGCTAACTGTATTAGACAAAACTGGCATTTCGGAACTGACCTTAAAAAGTGGGGATCTTGAACTGACAGTACGCAAAGGCATTCTGACAAGTTCGCCAGAAACCGCTGCTGCGCTCCCTGCTGCCGTGGCTACAGTCGCTCCGATCGCGTTGGGCGCGGTTGCTAGCCCAACCTTAGCGTCACCTTCTGCTGTTGACCAAAATTTAGCAGCGGATCTGGCTGACCCTGCACCGATCGCCCCTGCCGCCGTGCCTGCTGCCCTGTCTGTCCCTGTCGATACCAAATGGGTGTCAATTATCTCGCCGATGGTAGGAACGTTTTATCGCGCTGCTGCTCCTGACGAGCCACCTTTTGTCAATGTGGGCGATCGCATCAAGGTCAATCAGACAGTCTGTATTATCGAAGCGATGAAGCTGATGAACGAGATCGATGCTGATGAAGTGTCCGGTCAAGTGATGGAAATTTTAGTTCAAAATGGCGAACCTGTCGAATACGGTCAAGTGTTGATGCGAATTAATCCGGATTGAAGGATTACTTGATTGTTATGGACAGAATAAATGGTAATATTTCCCGATCACTTCTCTCCGGTGAGTTTGATGAAGTCATCCCAGCCTGTCCCGCAAGAGGTTGTGCAACAAGTTGCTGAGTATTTCAGTATTTTGAGCGAACCCATGCGTTTACGAATTTTGAACTTGCTTCGCGACGGCGAAAAATGCGTGCAAGAATTGGTGGAAGCTACTCAAACGAGTCAAGCCAATGTTTCTAAGCACCTAAAACTCATGCTCCAAGCTGGTATCCTCACTCGCCGGAGTGAAGGGACTTCAGCTTATTATAAGGTGCAAGACGAGTTAATTTTCGAGCTGTGTAATATGGTGTGCGATCGGCTTGCCAGCCGGATCGAACAGCAAGCCCTACACTTTCGGGAATTTAGCCTAACTACGAAGCACTGAAAATTAGTTGCCAGTCCTCAATCCTCAATCCTCAATCCTCAGTCATGAGTCATCAGTTATCAATTCCTATTCTCGGCCTGGAGACCGATGACTAATCACTTGTAACTAATGACTCATCATTACTAAAGGGGAAAATTTTTGTCAAAACTTTGGCGGGTACTCGGCTGAGCAACCTCCAAACCTTCGCCACCCAAAAGTTCTAAAGGCTTGCCTTCCACCGAAATCCAAACCTTGGTATTCGGTTGTAAACTCGTAGCCGTATAGATAACTTGCCCTAACCGGCCAGTCATCGAATTGCTCCCTCCCCCCGAAGTAAATTCTGCCGACAAATCGACATAAACTCCGTCATTCTTAACACTCAAACCCCTGAGTTTTGTCCCATTAGGAATTTCGCTAGAAACAGTTCCATCCTTCGGCCCAGCCAACAAACTGTTAAAAGCAGCTTGTAAAGCTGCATCAGGCTTGTCAGCTTCTTTGACAGCTACTTTCGTAGGAACTCCCTCAAATTTGCCGCTCGCATCTTTAACCCAGTAGACTTGCACCGTCTGGACATCAGTCTGCGGCAAAGGCTTTGGCTGCGGCGATTTTGGGATCAGAGCGTTAGGCGTCTGAACCTGCGGCGTCTGAACCTGTGGCGTCTGAACCTGTGGCACTTGTACAGGATTTGGAGGGGGTACGGGGATAACTACAGCAGGAGATTCCGCAGGACTTGGGGAAAGCGGCGGAGCGGTAGTTTGAGCAGAAGACTGCGTATCTGCGGGGGTTGGCGAACGGTTCGCGGTCCACCAGGCAATGCCCCCTCCCGTCAGTAAAGCCAACCCGCAAACACCGGCAATGACGGCTGTGGAGACGCGGCGTACTTCTTGTCCATCTTTCATAATACAAATTCTCCTTACAGATAGAGCGCTTGGGACGGTGAGGAGCGACTCTTGATCAGCTACATTTGTCTATGGTTAGATTCTGGAATTGACACAATTGCATTGCTGCTAGCGAACACTTTATAGCAAGCCCAACATATTCTGAATCCGACTATTGGAATCCTAGACCATAATATAAGATTTCGCCCGTGGAGTATGTCACAGTATCTCGATCGGCCTAGTGGCTATATTCTATAGTAATCATAAAAACTTAAAGAATAAAGGAAGAAAAAATAAGTAAAAAGTAATAAGGAAGGTAACGGAGGTAAGGGGGGTAACGGATTTAAGGGATTTAACGGATAGAAACAGTTCTAAAAATATTTTTTCCCAAACAAAAAGCGCCCCTATTACTAGGAGCGCTTTTTGTAATCTCAGACTAAAACTTAGCCATTGATAGAAGGAGCAACCAAAGCTACAGGAGTGACTTCACTTGCAGCCAAGTCGAGAGGGAAGTTGTGAGCATTGCGCTCGTGCATCACTTCCATACCCAAGTTAGCGCGGTTGATCACATCAGCCCAAGTATTGATGACACGACCTTGAGAGTCGATAATCGATTGGTTGAAGTTGAAACCGTTCAAGTTGAAAGCCATCGTGGAGATACCCAAAGCGGTAAACCAGATGCCAACTACTGGCCATGCACCTAACAAGAAGTGCAAAGAACGGCTGTTGTTGAAAGAAGCGTATTGGAAAATCAAACGACCGAAGTAGCCGTGGGCTGCAACGATGTTGTAGGTTTCTTCTTCTTGACCGAATTTGTAACCGTAGTTTTGCGATTCGGTTTCGGTTGTTTCACGAACCAAAGAGGAAGTAACGAGAGAACCGTGCATTGCGGAGAACAAAGAACCACCGAAGACACCAGCAACTCCCAACATGTGGAAGGGGTGCATCAGGATGTTGTGCTCTGCTTGGAACACAATCATGAAGTTGAATGTGCCGGAGATACCCAAGGGCATACCGTCTGAGAACGAACCTTGTCCAATTGGGTAGATCAAGAATACTGCGGTAGCTGCTGCAACTGGTGCAGAGTAAGCGACGCAAATCCAAGGACGCATACCTAAGCGGTAGGACAGTTCCCATTCGCGACCCATGTAGCAAAATACACCGATCAGGAAGTGGAAAATTACCAATTGGTAAGGGCCGCCGTTGTACAACCACTCATCGAGGGAAGCTGCTTCCCAGATTGGGTAGAAGTGCAAGCCAATGGCGTTGGATGAAGGAACAACAGCACCTGTGATGATGTTGTTACCGTACATCAAGGAACCTGCTACTGGTTCGCGGATGCCGTCGATGTCCACTGGAGGGGCAGCGATGAAGGCGATGATGTAGCAGATGGTGGCGCTGAGCAAGGTGGGAATCATCAAGACTCCGAACCAACCTACATAAATGCGGTTGTCGGTGCTTGTTACCCACTCACAAAAGCGTTCCCAGACGTTGGCGCTTTCGCGCTGCTGTAAGGTTGTTGTCATTTGTTTATGATTGCTTTATTTTGTTTTCAATGTTCGTGACGGCTTTGTGTTCCGCCATGTAAATAAATATAAAGCATATTCTCAGGTTTGTAAAGTTTTTTAACAACAGATTAACTAATGAAAGGTATAAGCTTAAGTTATTAATATGAAAAAAACTCGATAAAGAGGTAAGAATGCACAAAAAAGTAGGTAAAGCCTGGAAGCGCGTCGCCTTCAGGCATGGAAATATTAAGATACAGATTTCTGCTGGCTAGGTATCAGAATGAGAGCCCAATAGGGAACTTCAGCGGGATCGACATCTGCGATCGCCCGAATTCGCTGATTCGGCATAGTTGCGCGTTCTATATACAGTGCTCGATCGAACTGTCCCAACTCAATGAGCACGTCCCGGACTTTCGCAAAATGCCTGCCCAGCTTAATAATCACAGCAGCATCAACAACCGCCAGTCGATCGCGCAAAACCTCAGCATCCAGCGTCGCAGGCATAATGCTTAACACATCGTTACGATAAGTTAGCGGCACTCCCAACGCAGCCGCACTCGCCATTGTGGAAGAAATTCCCGGCACAACTTCAGTGGTAAATCTCGCCGACAAACGGTTGAATAGATACATAAACGAGCCGTAGAGAAAAGGTTCGCCCTCACATAGCACGGCCACATCCTGTCCCTCGCTCAGATGTGCGGCAATTTTCTCGGCAGCAACATCATAATAAGGTTGAGACGATCGCGTCGGACTAAAAGGCAACGGCATCGGAATCTCAATTTGCTCCGATCGCAGATAATCAGCAACAATCGCCCGCGCCAGCACCTTACCATTTTCCATCGCCGGATATGCAATCACCGGCACCGATTGCAAAATCCGATAAGCTTTCAAAGTAATCAATTCTGGATCGCCAGGGCCAATACCCAAACCGTACAATTTACCATTCGCCTTAGTCATAATTCATCCTTTTTCGCTAACGCATTCACAGCCGCCGTTGCCATTGCACTGCCACCGCGCCGCCCGTGCAACGTAATAAATGGCACTCCCCGACTGTTGGCGGCCAGTTCGGCTTTGGATTCGGCAGCCCCCACAAATCCTACCGGGAAACCCAGAATTAAAGCCGGTTTGGGTGCTCCGGCATCCAGCATTTCCAGCAGTCGGAACAAAGCAGTCGGGGCATTGCCGATGGCCACAACCGCACCCTGCAAGTTGTCCAGCCATAAATCAAGCGCCGCCGCCGATCGAGTATTTCCGATTTGCCGCGCCAACTCCGGGATTTCGGAATGCCAGAGGGTGCAAATCACCGGGTTGTCAGCCGGAAGGCGTTTGCGAGTGATGCCTTCAGCCACCATCCGGGCATCGCACAGGATGGGCGCACCTGCAGACAGGGCTTGGCGTCCGCAGGTTGCGGCCCCGGGCGAAGCTGCTAAATCTGCAACAATATCGGTCATGCCGCAACTGTGAATTAGTCGCACGGCTACCGATTCTAAATCGGGCGGCAAGCTTGACAAATCTGCTTCGGCTCGAATTGTGGCGAAGGATTTGGTGTAGATTTCTGTTCCGTCTCGAATGTAGTCAATCATTCTTTAAAACTGCTATGGGAAGTTTGTGGGATTTGTGAAATAGATTTTTTGAATGAACCGCGAAGGCGCGAAGGGCGCGAAGGAAGAAATATCAAGAGAGATAGGAAGAGAAATGCTTAAAATTTGTCTGTTTTCAGTTTAAATTCCGATTTTCTGTGCTCAACAACTCCTGGAATTGGTCGATCGCCCGCCGATCGACAAACTCACCAAATGACTCCACAGGCTCTCGAAACCGCTGATAGACCCGCAACATTCGCTCGATCGTATGGGGCATTTCGGTCGCACTCACAGCCGGAAAAATTGGTCGCCCGAACGGCAAATCTTTTCTACCCGCATAAATCTTGTAACCTTGGATCGTCTCGTCTCCTCGCTCAATCTGAATTCCCACCAGCGTGATATCAATTGGCCGATGCTGGGCGCACGACTTTTGGCAACCGCTGAAATGAATGTTAATCGGTTGGTCGATCGTCAATTTTTGCGCTAAATCCCTCACCATTGATAGGGCGTGACTTTGAGTATCTGTCGCCGCCGACGCACAGCCGCTGCTGCCAGCACAAGCCACCAAGCACGAATCTAGGCGAGTCGCCGACGAGTGCAATCCCAAATCGGCGATTTGCTGTTTTACCTCAAAAAGCTGGGAGTTGGGGATATCGGAAATCAACAGATTTTGCCACGGCGTAAGTCTTAGGGTACCGCTGGCTAGTTTTTGGGCTAAATTTGCCAAATTCCGCAGTTGTTTTGATTCTAGCCTACCGAGAGGCAGTGCAATTCCCATGTAGGAGAAACCGGACTGTCGCTGAGGATGAATGCCGAGATGTCGGTGATTGGGGAGGGATTTTTCAGATGAGGCATCTTGCCTGTTTTGGGGAAAGGTGCAAGATGTGAATTGCAATAAAAATGGTAAATTCTGCTGTACCTTTTCTAGATAACTTTCAGCGCCCCAATCTGCCAGCAGGTGACGCAAACGCGGTTTTTTGCCATCAATTCGAGGTTGATTTTTGGTGTATTCAAGATAAGTGCTAGCGAGGGCGGCTAATACTGAAATACATTGCGATTCTTGGATTGAAATTCCTTTTTCGCCGTTTAAATGCAGCCGAAAAACGATTTCTGATTGGGTTGAACGCCCTTCAGCAGCTAATAAAATATCGTTGCGTAAATCGCGGATCGAAACCGATTCCCCGCCGTCGAGGCCAATACTGAACTTAGGCGAAAGTTCCGATAATTCGGGATGCGTTTGCAGGTAATCATCCCAAGCTTTCACTAGCGGGCGAGTATCGAGTAACTGCTGGCGATCGATCCCGGCTGTCGGACTTGCCATAATATTGCGAATCGGGTCAACTTCCACGCGGCGAGACGCTATCCCCAATTCCTGCAAGCGGTTCCAGACTTCTGGGGCAATTTCCGAGTTCACTTCTCGGATTTGCAAATTTGCCCGATTTGTCACTTGCAAACAGCCGGTACTGTATTGATCTGCCAAATCCGCGATCGTCCAACACTGCTGCGCGTTTAAAATTCCCCCCGGAATCCGCATTCTTGATAAAACTCCGTCTCGGGCTTGGGAACCGTAAAATAAACCCGGACAAGTCGGCAAATCAGTCAAAGCTAACAAATAATCTCCTCCCCGTGCTACGCAGGGAATCCAAAAGTAAACGCCCACAAAGCGCCCCCGAAATCGGCATTCTGACTTTTACAGTTGCGGCACAGCGCCGGAATTGCACCGGACTTTCCCGCTTTCAGGTTTTAGAAAGGTATCACGAGCTGACGCACAGAAAGCAAAACCCTCAACTTTCTTAACAAAACTTCTGGCGATCGCCCATCTCTCTGGTTTCATCAGTTTTCCTAATCGCAGTCATCAGTTTAACTGTCGCTAAACCCCTTTACAAACGTTAACAAAACCGTTAATAATAGAAACATCATCCGAACATTGAAAACCAAATACAGCAATCATAAAACCATGACAACAACCTTACAGCAGCGCGAAAGCGCCAACGTCTGGGAACGCTTTTGTGAGTGGGTAACAAGCACCGACAACCGCATTTATGTAGGTTGGTTCGGAGTCTTGATGATTCCCACCTTGCTCAGCGCCACCATCTGCTACATCATCGCCTTCATCGCTGCCCCTCCAGTGGACATCGACGGCATCCGTGAACCAGTAGCAGGTTCCTTAATGTACGGTAACAACATCATCACAGGTGCTGTTGTTCCTTCATCCAACGCCATCGGCTTGCACTTCTACCCAATCTGGGAAGCAGCTTCCCTCGATGAGTGGTTGTACAACGGCGGCCCTTACCAATTGGTAATTTTCCACTTCCTGATCGGTGTATTTTGCTACATGGGTCGTGAATGGGAATTGTCCTACCGCTTAGGTATGCGTCCTTGGATCTGCGTCGCTTACTCTGCACCAGTTGCAGCAGCCACCGCAGTATTCTTGATCTACCCAATTGGACAAGGTTCCTTCTCAGACGGTATGCCCTTGGGTATCTCCGGCACATTCAACTTCATGATTGTGTTCCAAGCCGAGCACAACATCCTGATGCACCCCTTCCACATGTTGGGAGTTGCTGGTGTCTTCGGTGGTAGCTTGTTCTCCGCCATGCACGGTTCTCTCGTTACTTCCTCTTTGGTTCGTGAAACAACCGAAACCGAATCGCAAAACTACGGTTACAAATTCGGTCAAGAAGAAGAAACCTACAACATCGTTGCAGCCCACGGCTACTTCGGTCGTTTGATTTTCCAATACGCTTCTTTCAACAACAGCCGTTCTTTGCACTTCTTGTTAGGTGCATGGCCAGTAGTAGGTATCTGGTTTACCGCTTTGGGTATCTCCACGATGGCTTTCAACTTGAACGGTTTCAACTTCAACCAATCGATTATCGACTCTCAAGGTCGTGTCATCAATACTTGGGCTGATGTGATCAACCGCGCTAACTTGGGTATGGAAGTGATGCACGAGCGCAATGCTCACAACTTCCCTCTCGACTTGGCTGCAAGTGAAGTCACTCCTGTAGCTTTGGTTGCTCCTTCTATCAATGGCTAAGTTTTAGTCTGAGATTACAAAAAGCGCTCCTAGTAATAGGGGCGCTTTTTGTTTGGGTAAAAATATTTTTCGAGAACTGTTTCTCTTAAGAAACTAAGTGATATCAAGTCCGCTTGAGTAGTTGTTATTCAGAGTCCTGAAGGAACTGAAGAATAATCTCGGCCTTTCGGCAATGCGCTTACTTCGTTGCCCTTGACTCATGACAAGTAAGCGTTTTGAGTCAAGCGCTCACCCGGACATGGTATGAGTAATGGCTAATCAAAAAACAGAATAGGCAGAACCTCCCAGCAGTTAAAGTGCTGCGGGGATCTAAGGCGCGATCGCATTTTAGGTTAAGTTAATTTGATTTACTTAATAGCCGATCGCCAAATCTAAAATTTATCTAAAAATAAAAAGGTGAAAAATTAATTTTTCACCTTTTTATTCTCAACTTTCAAATTGCCCGCTACTGAACAAACTTCTTGAATGCCAGAGTCACGTTGTGGCCACCAAATCCAAAAGAATTCGACAGCGCTACATCAACTTTTAGATCGCGGCTTGTATGAGGAACATAGTCCAAATCGCACTCAGGATCGGGATTTTCCAGATTAATTGTCGGCGGGATTTTGTCATTGGCGATCGACATTACCGTCGCCACCGCCTCAATTCCCCCAGAACCGCCCAAAAGATGACCCGTCATCGACTTGGTAGAACTAATTGCTACTTTGTAAGCATGGTCTCCCAAAGTCTTTTTAATCGCTTTCGTTTCCGTAGAATCGTTGGGAAGCGTGCTCGTGCCGTGAGCGTTGATATAGCTCACTTGATCCGGCGTCAAACCCCCATCCTTGAGCGCTAAAGCCATCGCCCGCGACGCACCCTCCCCCCCCGGTACCGGAGAAGTCATGTGATACGCATCGCAAGTTAAACCGTAGCCGACGATTTCTGCGTAAATCTTCGCGCCACGCGCCAGAGCGTGTTCCATTTCTTCTAGAATCAGAATGCCAGCACCTTCGCCGACGACAAAACCATCACGATCGCGATCGAACGGACGGCAAGCATGAGTCGGGTCATCATTGCGAGTCGAAAGCGCCCTCGCCGCAGCAAAACCCGCCACGCACAAAGGCGTCACGGCAGCTTCCGTACCGCCGCAAATCATGGCTTGCGCGTAACCCCCCTGAACTAGGCGAAACGCATCACCCACCGCATTTGAACCCGCAGCGCAGGCCGTCACCGTGCAAGAGTTTGGCCCCTTAGCGCCCGTGTGAATCGCCGTCAGGCCCGCGGCCATATTCGCAATCATCATGGGAATCATAAACGGGCTGCATCGATCGGGGCCGCGATTCAGATAAATCTCTTGCTGGTCTTCTAAAACCTTCAGGCCACCAATGCCAGTGCCAAGAATGACACCCACCTGTTCTGCGTTCAGGTCGTTAATCTCAAACTTCGCATCAGCAAGAGCTTGTTTGCTCGCTGACACCCCAAATTGAGCAAAGCGATCCATCCGCTTTGCTTCCTTGCGCTCTAAATAGTCGTGTGGGTCGTAACCCTTCACCTCTGCGGCAAAGCGGCAGTCGTGCCGCGACGGGTCGAATAAGGTGATCGGGCCTATACCATTCTTCCCCGCAAGCAACCCGTCCCAATATTCGGACAAGGTATTGCCGATCGGTGTAATCGCGCCGAGACCCGTGATAACAACGCGCTTACGCTCTAAATTTGTCATGATTTCAGTTTCAAAAAATTAAACACCCAGAACGCAGAACAAAAGAGGAGTTTCCAGTTTTCTAACTTCTCTCCTCTTAGGGGAAAAGACAGGTATTTTATGCTTTTGGAGCTGTAAGTTTGCTGCTGATGAAATCTACAGAAGCTTGAACCGTAGTAATTCCTTCGGCTGCTTCGTCGGGAATTTCAATATCAAACTCTTCTTCCAAGGCCATGACCAGCTCTACTGTATCTAAGGAATCTGCTCCTAAATCGTTAGCAAAGTTGGCTTCGGGCTTGACTTCGCTCTTATCGACTTCCAGTTGCTCTGCCACAATTTTCTGGACTCTAGCAAAAATGTCGTCTTGGCTCATAACATCGTGTCCTCATTGGTTGCTGCGTATCTAATCTTATCCGAAAGGGGGATCTGCAGGAGAAAGGCTAGCCGCTTTTCTAAGTGACACGGGCCAGCGACAATTGGGACACCGACGATCGCAGCAACTCTACGACTAAGGCAAAACAAACCCCAATAGTCCAAAATCAATCATCTCGTTTAGCCACCTGATAACGTTGAGGAACCGGAATTTTGGGTCGATGGTGCGTCAGTCATCAACTCAAAATGCTTGAGAAAAGCTGACAATTGGCTCCTAGCTAGGCGGTGATAGGTTAATTATAAAGAGGAAAAACTAAGCAGGAAGCCTCCCGACTTCGGCTCAAGTTTCTTTTCCCGAACCTTGTGTCTCCAGCAGAAACGACTATGCCATCCCAAACTCTCAGATATGCTTACTTTCCCGGTTGCGTTGCCCAAGGGGCGGCCCGCGAACTTTACTTGTCTACAATGGCGCTCACTCAAGCGTTGGGGATTGAACTGGTGGAACTAAAAAAAGCTTCCTGCTGCGGTTCTGGCACTTTCAAGGAAGATTCGCAGTTACTCGAAGATACTGTCAACGCTCGCAATATTGCTTTGGCTGAGGAACTGAATCTGCCTTTGCTGACGCATTGCAGCACTTGTCAAGGGGTAATCGGTCATGTGGACGATCGCCTCAAAGAATCTCAGAAAACCGATCCCAACTATATAGAAAAAGTCAACGGTTTACTGGAAAAACAAGGCTGTTCGCCTTATCAAGGCAGTACCGAGGTGAAGCATCTGTTGTGGGCGATCGTTGCAGATTACGGTTTAGAGGAAGTTCAAAAGCGAGTCACCCGCAAGCTTTCGGGTTTGAAGTGCGCGTCTTTTTACGGGTGCTATCTGCTGCGAGCTCAGGATAAGCTGCTTTACGATGACCCGCACCAACCGGAATCGATGGAAAATGTGTTTCGGGCGATCGGCGCAACTCCCGTTTACTATCGAGGGCGGACGCAGTGCTGTGGCTGGCCGTTGGCGAGTTATGCCACTAACCAATCTTTTCAGATGGCAGGCAAACATATTCAAGATGCTCTTGACAATGAGGCTGATTGTATGGTAACGCCTTGTCCGCTTTGTCATTTAAATTTGGATTCGCGACAGCCGGAGGTGGAAAAAGTAATCGGCCGCAAATTGGGTTTGCCTGTGTTGCATTTGTCGCAGTTGGTGGCTTTGGCTTTGGGTGTGGAGCCGAAAAAACTAGGACTCGATCGACATATTGTTTCAACTAAGCCCGTGTTAGAAAAATTAGGCTTTTAGTCGATCGATTGGCGCGGCTTTGTAGTAAGGGCTTTAGTCCTTTCTCATCTTAAATCCAGGTTGGTAGTAAAGACTTTAGTCTTTTCTCAAATCAAATCCGGTTAGATCGGAATTATAGGCGAGTGCTAGCGGGACGATCGATCACGCTTATACACTCTTGAGTTGATAGAAGATACCGTCCACAATTTCAGTCGTGGACGCACACATACCAAAGAAACCGGGTTTTTTACCGAATCTGCTGGTCACAACCTTTGTTTTTTCGTAAAAAAACCCGGTTTCTGATCCCCGGTGCGTAAGTCCTAAATTTGTCGTTTTGTCTCCAGAGGTGGTCTAGTCTTCTTCTTGTGGGGCAGCAATGGCGCTGCGGAGTTATCACTCTTTTTCGGTTAAGTTGCTCGACAATGCCATTTATTTCTGATCTTAGCTCGTCATCAGAGATCCCAAATGGGTTCTTTAAGCTATTGACACCACCAACAGAGGAAGCGGTCTAACGGCCAGGGCTTCAGGGGACGGCGTTGCACGGTGGCTACACCACTGATAACCTATGCCTCAGTTTCGTTGCCAGCCCTTGTGAGACTGCGATTGCTAGACCGCATACCGTAGCCCGGATCTACACTCAAAAGCAAGTGTGGGGCTGGTAGGTTAATAGGCAAATAACAGAAATTGTATACAATTACACAAAATAGTTTGTTAAGACTTCCTAACTGCCTAGCTATTGACAAGGAGTAAACAATGAAACGAAATCCCGTAAATCTCACACGTTCGGTATTCCTATGGGCAATGCTAGGAATCATTTGTGGTTTGTTTGGTGCAAGTTATTGGATATTTTTGTCTTATATAATGCTGGGATTTGAATATTTTAGTGGACATTCTCTACTAATCATCATGCCACTTGCGGGTTTGCTCATCGGTTTGCTCATTCATTGGCTGGGAAATCCTGGCGAAATAGGGTTGATTATTGACAATATTCATCTCAATGGTGGGCGGTTACCAATGAACGAGAATCCTTCGATGATTCTGTCGTCGCTAATCAGTATTGCAAGTGGAGGCAGTGCTGGTCCAGAAGCACCAATGGTGCAAGTAACAGGTTCAATTGGTACGTGGTTAGCCGATCGCTTTCAATTGCGTGGAGAGGCACTACGAACTTTGAGTATTGCTGGCATGGCATCTGGTTTTACAGTTTTGTTCGGCGCTCCATTGGGTGGTACTTTTTTTGCTTTAGAAATTCTGCATCATCAGAATGTTGTGGAGTATTTTGAAGCAATATTGCCTGCGGTCGTGGCAAGTTGTGCAAGTTACACCATCTTTGTAGCAATTACCCAGCTTGGAATTGGTCCTACCTGGCATTTTCCTCAATACAATGTGGAAAGCCTTTATGACTTTGGCGCAGCGATTGCTTATGGAATCGTAGGTGCGCTCATGGGGTGGCTTTTTATCGCTATATTTCGCAGTGTAGGTCGCTTGTTTGATGCCATACCCAGTCCAATCTATGTGCGGACTACTTTAGCTGGGCTAGGACTTGGTGTTTTATCAGCTTTATTTCCGCTCACTCGTTTCTTTGGTGAACATCAAATTGAAAAAATTGTTGAGGGAAACTTTCCTTTGGAATTGCTCTTGATTTTAGTTATTGCTAAAGTGTTTGCTATTAGTACGACAATAAATGGAGGCTGGCGGGGGGGAATTATCATCCCACTGTTTTTTATAGGAGCCTGTTTAGGAAAGGCAATCGCTATCATTAATCCCGCATCCAACGAGACTTTGGCAATGATTTGTGTAATGGCTGCTCTGAATTCAACAGTTACTCGAACTCCAATTAGTACAACTCTGCTACTCGCCAAGTTGACAGGATTCAGCACTTTTACACCGATTCTCTTCGCGAGTCTCGTGGGCTTCTTCTTGGCTCCCCGATATCCCTTCATTACCTCACAGCGTAAAATTGATTGACAAACCGCTAGAAATCCTCTAATAGCTCCGTGTAGCGGTGAAAAATACGTGCATTTGGCGAGTGTCGGCTCTAAAGGCTTCTGCCATTACAAACGCACCAATGGCATCAAACAACATCTAGCCGTTGATACCAGTCAGCCTGCCGTTTTTTATCTATTGCACAAAAGCCAGTGTGTCCGATGACTGTGGCTTGATTGAAATGTTGAGTCACAACCTCGATTATTTTCACGATCGGGCCCGTCAATATGCCGAAGATTACCATTCTGCAAGGGTAAGGGGTATCACCCGGATAAGATCATCGCAGTTTGGTCAAGAACTTTGATCCCACTCTCACCAATCCTACTGCCAAACTCAATTTGTATTTCATCAGGCTGATGCTCAAAGGGTTGGCGAATGATAGAGATCCCAAATGGGTTCTAGAAGAGTCCCAGCGTGAATAACTGTGAAGTTTTGTCGCTTTTTCGCGAAGTGCTTCCAGGCACTGCGGTAGACTAACCTTTAATTCTCTGTGCAGGCTATAGCGGTGGCACCTCGCCGTCAAATCTGTTAATTCGCAGAGGCAGCAAATTTTTAGTGACTCGTTGGGAGCCTTTATTCAATGTCTCATTCAGTCAAAATTTACGATACTTGCATCGGCTGCACTCAATGCGTCCGCGCTTGTCCGACTGACGTTTTGGAGATGGTGCCCTGGGATGGCTGCAAAGCAGCTCAGATTGCCTCATCTCCCCGCACGGAAGACTGTGTAGGCTGCAAGCGGTGCGAAACTGCTTGCCCGACCGATTTTCTGAGCATCCGGGTTTACCTGGGAGCAGAAACCACTCGCAGTATGGGTCTAGCCTACTAAATATCGATCGACACGCCGATCGAATTACGGGCACAAAAGAGGGGGCGATAAAATTGCCCCCTCTTTTTTGTCGCGGAATCTGCATTCTGGGGCCGGAAGAAGGTAAAAATGATAAAACTTGAGTTTTATTGCGATCGCTAAGCAGGAGTAGTACGTTAAATGTGCGGAATCGTTGGCTATATCGGCACGCAAGCAGCAAGCGAGATTTTGCTAGCAGGATTGGAGAAACTAGAATACCGGGGCTACGATTCAGCGGGCCTCGCTACCATCTCCGAAGGAGAAATTACCTGCATCCGAGCAAAGGGCAAATTGCACAATCTCCGGGAAAAGTTAGCAGAGATAGACTCTCCGGCTCCCATCGGCATCGGACACACCCGCTGGGCAACTCACGGCAAACCAGAAGAATATAACGCTCACCCTCACCTAGATAATAGCGGGCGAATTGCGGTGGTTCAAAATGGAATTGTCGAAAATTATCGTGAGTTGCGGAAAGAATTGAAAGCAAAGGGACATAAATTTGTCTCGGATACCGATACAGAAGTTATTCCTCATTTAATAGCTGAATTTTTGAAAGAAGCAAGAAGGGAGAAGGAAGAAGAAAAAGATAAAAAAACTGAGAAAATTGCTGATTTATCGTTTTTGGAAACTGTTTTAAAGGCGGTAAATAAATTAGAAGGAGCTTTTGCGATCGCCGTTATCTGTGCAGATTTTCCAGAGGAAATAATTGTCGCCAGACAGCAAGCTCCTTTGGTGATTGGGTTTGGTGCTGGTGAATTTTTCTGCGCTTCCGACACGCCGGCCTTAGTATCTCACACCCGCACTGTTTTGTCGTTGGAAAATGGCGAATTGGCAAGGCTAACTCCGATGGGAGTCGAAGTTTACAGCTTTGCAGGAGAAAGGCTGAAAAAAAGCCCGCGCATCCTTGGTTGGAGTCCGGTTTTAGTCGAAAAACAAGGCTTCAAACACTTCATGCACAAGGAGATTTACGAACAGCCCGCCGTAGTCCGAGCTTGCTTGGAGGCTTATTTAGACAGCGAGTGGCAGCCGGGAAATCCGCGCTCTCCCATCAATCTCAACTTGCCCAAGGAACTTTGCGCCGATGTCGAACAAATTTCGATTCTCGCCTGTGGAACGAGCTGGCACGCCTCGCTAATTGGCAAATATTTGTTGGAACAATTAGCTAATATTCCGACTGCGGTGCAGTACGCTTCTGAATACCGCTACGCGCCCGCACCGCTGACAGCAAATACTTTAACTATTGGGGTAACACAGTCGGGAGAAACGGCGGACACGCTGGCTGCTTTGGGGATGGAACAGCAGCGCCGCGCGGGTTTTACCGATAAATTCCGAGCGAGAATGTTAGGCATTACTAATAGAACCGAAAGTTCGATCGCCCACATGATGCCGCACGTAATCAACACCCACGCTGGTATAGAAATCGGCGTGGCTGCCACTAAAACTTTTGTCACTCAGTTGATGGCCTTCTATTTCTTAGCTTTGGATTTGGCGCACCAGCGACAAACAATCAGCACTGAGAGATTGGCAGAAATTATTACTGGTTTGCGCCAGTTGCCGACAGAAATTGAGAAGTTTTTGGAGATTCAAGAACAGTATGTGGAGGAATTGTCCCACCAGTTTACAGACACCCAAGATTTTATCTTTTTGGGGCGGGGAATTAACTTTCCGATTGCTTTGGAAGGGGCGCTGAAACTGAAGGAAATTAGCTACATTCACGCCGAAGGATATCCGGCGGGAGAGATGAAACACGGCCCGATCGCCCTTTTGGATGCGAAAGTGCCTGTAGTGGCGATCGCTATGCCCGGAAGCGTCTACGAAAAGGTGCTTTCCAACGCTCAGGAAGCGAAGGCGCGTGACGCCCGTTTAATTGGCGTTACGCCGAAGCAAGGTGTGGCGGAAGCCGAGATTTTTGACCACGTTTTGCCGGTGCCTTTGGTGGATGAATTGTTGTCACCGATTGTGACAGTGATTCCGCTGCAATTGTTGGCTTATCACATTGCAGCCCGTCGGGGTTTGGATGTGGATCAGCCACGCAATTTGGCGAAGTCGGTGACGGTGGAGTAAAGGAAGTCATTAGTCAGTAGTCATTAGTCAGTAGTCAGTAGTCATTAGTCAGTAGTTGGTTGTTGGTTGTTGGTTGTTCGTTCTAATAACCAATAACCGATGCCCGATGCCCGATGCCCGATGCCCGATGCCCGATGCCCGATGCCCGATCGCCTATTCCCTCTGGCTGACTCCGCAAATTGCGGCTAACAGCAACCAGCTTGTAGTATTGAGTCGAAAATCAAACAGCGTCACATCTACAGTGTTAAAAAGCGTACAGGCGGCGAAGGCTAATAAATAACTGAAAAAAATTAGGCGATCTGCCGCTCTTACATCTTGACAAACCACCGGACTTTTGCTATTAATTATAGATTTTTGATTGAACACTAAAGCATTTTCCGCTACTTCCTGTGTTGCTATTTGCTCATGTTTGAGATCCGCAGAAAAAAGCGGCCAATTCGCCAGCAGCAAAACACCCCTAGCCAAAACCCAACCAACTAAACCAAACAAAAAAAGCGTTGCGGGTATTCCCGTTTCCGCAGTCAACATCAGTATCAAACTGTGAGGATGACCCAGCCATTCTTGCATCTGAGCTTGATAGAGAGGCGTAAAATTTCGCAATCCCCAACCAGTCCAAGGACGCTGCTGAGTCATAGACCAAGCAAATTCCCACTGAGTTTTTCTCAAAGTAGCAGTCGGTCGATTTGGGAACATCTCGTCCGTGAGTCTAGCCCAAAAGAAAGCCGGAACAATTCTTCGTAAAGATTGCCGCAGTGGTTCCGGGCCAAAGGCCGACAAAAAAACTGTGCTAGCCAAACTAAAAACAGCAGCTAATAATTTTTTATAACCCGCATAAAATGCAAAAGCCAAAACTGCCAAAACTGCCAGTCCCCAAGCATTGCGAGAATTAGTAAAAATCAAAGCAACAGCATTTCCGATCGCAGCCAAACTTAAAAATAGGCAGCGGTAATTGAGAATTGGGAATTGGGAATCGGGCATTAATATTCCTTCTTCCCTCGAATCTCTTCTTTCTGACTTCTGACTCTTGACTCTCGACTTTTGCTCAATAATTAATCCGTGTATCCGTGTCAAAATCCGTGTCGTGCCTTCCTGATTTCCTCGGACTTCTCCTATCCAAAGCCCTAGCCCTAAAATAAAAGCAATTGTCAGATAGCAAGCTAAAATATTAGCGTACATAAATACAGAAGCCATACGGCCGGGGGGATTGCCTTGGGGTGCCAGTACCCAGCCAAAAATAGGTTGCAATTGATCGATGCCGCTCCAACCTAAAAATTGCTGTCCCAGACCTAAAATTATCACTGGAATTGAACTAATTACAATCATCCAAGACAATTGCCGCAATTGAGGCAAAGTTTGAATTAAACTGCTGAAAGCGGCAAACAATATAAAGAACGGCAAGAAATTGTACAACCCTAAAAAAGCCTCGCTGCGGTTGTTGGCAAAAACCGCCGTGATGACTAGCAGCGCGCTCAGAATTGCGAATCCTCGATTCAGCGGGCGGCGACTAATTTGACGGAACTTTTGTTTGCAAGTGCCGGCCAATCCCAGAAATAAACTTAAAGCTCCCAAAATTGGAATTAAGGGAAAAATCAGCATCCCCACTTGGGCGAAATTCCAAGGGATTTGCAGGCGGGGATCTGGATGTTTTTGGAGGCGAGACTGGAGATTTTCGACTGTCTGTTTGGCAGCTAATTTCAACCGATTTTTGATATTCACCCACACTCCCAATCTCAAATCTAAAATATACAATTTACCATCGTTAAGCTAGTTCCCAAACGCATTCCGATCGCGTCAAGCGTATTTGAGCTAGGGCAAAAATGGTGGGGATAATGCGGCCGTAGTTCGTGGAAATCGATCGCCAACCCAAATCCGCTAAAAACCAAGTCCACATCACCGGGCCTATCAACGAAAATACGCTCCGCGTCGCACCGTAACGAGCTGCACTCACCGCCATACCGCGCCGCGCCGTCTGAATGGCGACATAATTTTGAAACTGGGTTGCTGCAGTTGCAGTGCCTGCAAGCACTCCTTGTTTTGCCATTTGATAGGTGGCAAAATGCAGCGCAAATTGATTTGCCATTAGTTTGAGCAGCATTGGTTTTAAGATGGAACTAACAGCTAAAGCGCTGCCGCCTTTGAACAGTAAACCCAGCGGGTCTTTTTCAGCAGAAATTGGCAGGGGTTCTGAGAGTTTAGAATCAACGATCGCTCGCTGTACGCGCAGTGTTAGCGCTTGCTGTTCGTCTGCGGGCAAACGCTTCCACGCGCGGCCCATTAAGTGCAGAAATACTTCTGCCTCTAAGTCGGTGGTTGACAACTGTCTGGGATAAGGGATTTTGAGATAGCGACAAACTTGAATTAGTGCTTGTCTGTAAGTTACTTGTTGGGTTCGCCCTCTGAGTACCGTCAACCCGTCCGCTGCAAGATAGCGAAACCGCTGTTCTACGGCGTCGAGCCATGCTTGGCGATCGCGACTTTGTACATCTATCGGTGCGGGGGTTTGCACGTAATCTAAAGGGTTAAACTTGCGGCTGAACAGAAGTTCTGTTAGTTGCTGCAATTCTTCTTCTGTTGTCAATTCGAGTGCTGCTCTGAGTTCGTCCAAAATTTTGCCCTCCCCTATTCGATTTTAGATTTTAGATTTTAGATTGCTGCTGATTGACAACCATTAGGATTTAGGATTTACCTACAGTGGCATTTTTTGATCTGGTCTTAATCATGGATTTGTGCTGTCCTTTATTCTACTACTTGGTGCAGGGCGATGGCGTTGGGCTTGCAGCCCGTGCTACGGCTCTCAGGGTTTGGCCACAAACTGAAACACTGCACAGAAACTTCCCCCGCAGCTTTAAACTGATAACTACTGACTGTTGAGTGTTGACTGTTGACTACTTATTAATGACAACTGACAACTGACGACTGACTACTGACCACTGACTAATGACTACTGACTAATTATGTTCGATGTTGCGGTGATTGGTGCGGGTATGGCGGGGCTGAGTTGCGCTCAACGGTTGCGTCAAGCTGGTTATTCTGTGGCGGTTGTTGAGAAATCTCGTGGCGCGGGGGGACGTGTGGCTACCCGTCGCGTACAAGGTACTAGGGCCGATCACGGGGCGCGGTATCTGGAACCGCAGGGGGATGCGGTGCAGGGGTTAATTGAGGGTTTGGTCGATCGCCACATCCTCAAACTCTGGACTGATACTGTCTGGGAATTCAGACAGGGAAAACTTTCTGCTATTCCTAGTTCTTGTTATGTCGCACCTGCGGGTATGAATGCTATCGGTAAGTATCTGGCTGAGGATTTAGAGATTTGGTTTGGCCGCCGCGTACAAGCTATTTCTACTACAGATAACCAAATGTGGCGTCTTTCCCTAGAAGTTACTGATGACAATTTACAGGCGCCTCAAGAATTGATTGCTAAGGCTGTGGTGGTAGCAATTCCTGCTCCTCAAGCTTTAATGTTTTTGAATTCGGAAATTGGTTTTAAACCTGATTTTCTTGACAAATTGCGCTCTGTGGAGTACGACCCTTGCATTACGGTTATGGCTGGCTATTCTGCGACAAAACAGCAAGATTTAAGTAATCTAAATCCGCAGTGGAAATCTGTTTCTTTTCCCGATAATTCTGATTTAGCTTGGGTTGGTTTAGATAGCAGCAAGCGGCTGGAGTCGCAGCAACCGGTGTTTGTGGTTCACAGCAGCGCAAATTTTGCCGATCGCTATCTAGAATCTGTTGATTTGCCAACAGTCGGTCAAGAATTGCTCGATCGCACTTCTGAATATTTAATTCCTTGGCTCAAACAGCCGGAATGGTTGCAGGTTCACCGCTGGCGCTATGCTTTTTGTCGAAATCCTTTACCTGTTTCTTGTTTGGCTGCGGAGGGGACTTTGCCCTTGGTTTGTGCGGGGGATTTGTGCGGGGAAGGTCAAATAGATGGTGCTTTGCGATCGGGTTTGGCGGCGGCTATTTGGGTTAATTCTCAGTTGCAAAATTTGCCGTTAGATTCCAGCCTAAATTGGTAATATGGCTAAAATGAATGTATCGATTTGGCCTCTAACGCTATGATTGCCATCCCGTCTGGGTTTAGCCCCGAAGATTATCTTGCCTTTGAACGTGATAATACCGTCCGGCATGAATATCGGCGCGGTTTGGTGTACGCGATGGCGGGAGGTAGCGATGACCACAGCCGTCTCTGTATTAATTTTATAACTGCGATTAACCTTCACCTGCGCGATATAGTTATGAAAAATCCATCTAACGACTTACAAAAAAATGGAAAAATGGTGTAGAATCCCACTTTTCCAAATTTTTATTTTTGTGCTGTTTGCTGCTGTTTTGACTCTTGTTCTTGCATCTGCAATAACTCGGGAACTGTTACGAAAATGTACCCTTCCTTTCTCAGTTTAGCAATAATATCAGGCAACGCTTTTACAGTTCTTGCTCGATTGCCGCCGCCGTCGTGCATCAGCACAATGCCACCGGAATTGGCCTGCCTCATCACATTGTCTATCAAAGATTCCGTAAGGGTACGCCAATCAAAAGAATCAGCAGACCACATCACAACTGCATAATTTTTCTTTTGAGCATAAGCTGCCAATCCATTGTTTAAAATGCCTCCTGGCGGGCGGAACATTGATGTTTGGATGCCGGTCAAGTCCTCAATTAAGGATGAAGTGCGATCGATCTCGCGAGCCGCACCGTCTTCGTTATACTGAAGGTATTCATGGTTCCAAGTGTGGTTACCGATCGCGTGACCTGCAGCAGCGACTTGTTTGCCAATTTCGGGAGAATTTTTCAGGTATCTTCCTACCCAGAAGAATGTAGCTTTAATATTGTTTTCCTTGAGAATATCTAGGATTTGTGTAGTTGTTTTCGGCCAGGGGCCGTCGTCAAATGTCAGGGCGATCGCCTTGTGCTGGGAGTCGAGTTTCGCGTGACGAATGGTTGTACCTTGAAACTGCGAGGGTACGGCTGATTGAAATCGGATTGCCTGCAATTGGGCTAGAGCATTTTGGGAAAAGTCAACTCGATGGGCGATCGCCTCGGAGAACTTATTAATATTGGACATCGGCGGTTGTTCTTGCGACTGGGATACGGCCAAGACTTGCGCCTGAATCGGTTGCAATGGCTGACTGGCCCGCAAGTTAATCGGCCATGTCACACCCAGCAAAAAACTTCCTATGGCGGCCATAAAAGCAACGATTAAAGTTTTTCGCCGCCTCCACAGCAGTTTCAATTTTTTCACGTCATTCTCTCCTTCACACGTTGTACAGTTAATTTGAGATTTTATGTTGATATCAAGTTAATCCACTTAAGAGGATAATCTTAAATTGGACAGTCCGTAAAAATGCTACTGGAAATAACCGATCGTGGGGAAGTCCGTCCGGATAAAAAAATTTAAGATTTGTGCGCCAGGCATCCCCTAACCCATGCAGACGGGGGGTGGTTGAACTTTTTGCCTCGCCAGGGTGACGGCGCTCAAATCGGATTCATGGCACGATATTGTGAGTGTGAGGGACTCAGCCCGCATCGGCCCGCGTCTCTACCGACACTGCAAGTTGGTTTAACCTGAGATGTTGCACTATTGTCAATAAGCTGTTTAGGAACAGGCAAGATGCCTGTTCCACAAGAAAATCTAGTCTTTGTGGAACAGGCAAGATGCCTGTTCTTGAGAATAGTGCAAGATGTGAGGTTAACTGCATTTGATATGAGGGCGATCGCGCGCGCCCAGGGTCGTAAAATTAACTTTTACTACCGATTCTCTCGTTGTACAAGCCGACAATCCGATCGATAACTTCAGCAACAGTCAGATTGTCTGTTTGAATTTCAACAGCATCGGCCGCTTTACGCAAAGGTGCAACCTCGCGGGTGCTGTCTTTTTCGTCCCGCAGGGCGATGTCTTGTTCCAATTGGGCCAAGCTAATATTAGCCCGATCGGTATCTTTAAGTTCTAACAGCCGCCTGCGCGATCGCTCTTGTACCGAAGCCGTCAAAAAAATCTTTAGTTCCGCATCGGGAAACACGTTAGTGCCGATATCGCGGCCTTCTGCTATAATTCCGCCTTTTGTGCCGCAGCGCCGCTGTTCCTCCACCAGAAACTGCCGCACGGTGGGAAGCGCCGCCATTTCCGACACGCGGGATGTCACTTCCAAACTGCGAATTGCCTCGGTTACGTCTTCGCCGTTAATCTTCAACATCTTTGATGCGGGATCAAGGTTGTATTCCAAATAACTGGCACTGATTAATTCGGCGATCGCACATTCGTCGGAAATTGGCGTGTCTGTTTTCAATGCCAGCCAAGTCAGCGCCCGATACATCGCACCGGTATCCAGATAAAATAAGTTCAAAGCAGTTGCGGCAAGGCGAGTTACGGTAGATTTGCCAGCTCCCGCCGGGCCGTCGATCGCCACAATGGGCCGGCGATTCCTGAGAATTATATTGTCAATCAAGCGAGTAGAGCCAACTCTGGCGGCCACGGCTAAAAGTCCCGCTGTTTCCACAACCTGCAAGGGCATCAAAGTGTCGGGATCGACGAGTTCGGCGTATTCGAGCTTTACTGCGGGTTCTTCTGCGACTGCTGCTTGGGCGGCAGCGAGTGTGGCTGCTGCGGTGCGGTCCCCTGAATAAAAAGTTTCCGAGGCTTGTTGCAGGGCGCGGTAGAGTACGGAGGCTTGCTGTTTTTGCTCTACTGTTAAATACTGATTGCGAGAACTCATTGCCAGTCCCGACTCTTCGCGGACGATCGGACAAGCGACAATCTCTACAGGCAAGTTAAAATCCAAGACCAGCTTCCGAATAATTGCTAGCTGCTGGGCGTCTTTTTGACCGAAATAAGCTTTTGTCGGCTGCACCAAACTCAAAAGTTTAGTCACAATTGCCGCGACGCCTTGAAAATGACCGGGCCTTGCTTTGCCGCACAAAACCGATGTCATCGCCGGTGGTGGCACTACTTGAGTTAAGGATGAAAGGTGAATCTCTATCTGTTTTTGGGGGGTTTGCTCTGTTTCTGTGGGTGAAGCGAAGCTATCCCGTAGGGAATCGACTGCTTGATGGCCGAACATTTCCGTTGCTGAGGGAGCGAATATGGCATCAACCCCAGCTTGTTCGCACAACAGCCGATCTTGCTCGAAATTCCGAGGATAATCTTGAAAATCTTCTGTGGGCCCAAATTGCAGCGGATTGACAAAAATGCTGACCAGGGCGATCGCATTTTCTTGCCTTGCCCGCTGGATCAAGCTCAGATGCCCTGCGTGCAAAGCTCCCATCGTCGGCACCAAACCGACTGTCAAATGAGGTGCAGCAGACTTTTGTAAATTTAAGTAGCAGCGAAGTGCTGCAATGGTAGTAAACAGGCGCACCGGTAGAATCTCCTGAAGGCATTCGGCAGAATGCAGAGTTTATTTGTCAGAATTGGTTCGACTTGACATCTTGCACCATCCTCAAGAACAGGCTTTCGGGCTTCTTCCACAAAGAATGGTGCAAGATGTCAGTTTTATTCTACTTTCTGCCTTCTACACTTCGGATAACTTTTGTATTCTGCCTGAGAGTGGCCTTCAGCGTCCACCAGTTGTTTGCTGTGGCGGTTCGATCACTTCGATTTCCACTCTGGCAACGCCACTGCTGATCATTCCTAGTACGTTGGCGGCGCCGGCGGACAAGTCAATGAGCCGATCGCCCACATAGGGGCCGCGGTCATTAATGCGGACGACTACGGTGCGGCCGTTGTCGAGATTTCTCACCATGACTCTCGTTCCAAAAGGCAAATTTGGGTGGGCTGCGGTCATATCATTTTGGTTGAAACGCTCGCCGCTGGCGCTGAGGTTGCCGTTAAATCCTGGGCCGTACCAGGAAGCCCAGCCGCTGAGGCGCACTTGAACTGGGCCCAGAGACAGCACGGGGGGTTCTGGTTGGGGTTGGCCTGCGACTTCTTCCAGGGGTGGGGCGTTGCCCAGAAGTCGGCGGAGGCGATTGGTTGCTTGCAGGGCGTCTCGGCTAAAGTCGCTGGTGGTGTCGGGGAGGATGGTTTCGGCGTTGATGTTTACCAAGTCCTCGCCGTTTGCCTGGATAATGTAGCGATCGCCTTTTTCCCACTTGACGGTAATGCTGTTGGGATCGATGTTGTTGCGGGCTAGCTGATTGAGTCTTGCTGCTAAGCTTGATGCCCGCCAAACTGGATCAGGTTCTTGATTGCTAGAGTTGCTGGCAATGTTTCCGACTTTGGGATTTTCTCTGGCGCCCGCTACTTTTGACGGACTGCTAGCACCGGCTTGGTTGTTGCCCGTTTCTCCCAAAGGCGTGTTTGTTTCCGGATTCGCGTTCAGAAAGGTGATGACTGGAATGTTTCGCACGTAGACTGTCGCTGCTTGTCGCCCGCCTAAGTCGTGGGGCTGAATTTTGGCGATCGAGTCTCGGGCAATTTCAGCTCTTGCTTGATACTGATACTGTCCGACTTTTTGCGCTTCGACCCGAGTAGCGTTTAACTGCCGGGACGGTTGGGTGGCAATTACTTGCTCGGAAACCTGAGAGTTTTGGTTGTCGGCACCTGTTGCTTGTGCGTGACAAGAGGATGCCGTTCCTACCATAGGAACTAACAGGACAGCGAGTAGACCACCAACAAATTTTTCCTTCATACGTCCATTTTTGTGAATAGCCATTGCCAACCGAGATTGGAGGATTGGCCATTTGGCGGCGGGCGTCAAGGATTTCTCTCTTGCCCTTCGCCATTCCCCCGTGAGTCAAAGCAAAGTATCCGGGTGCGTTTTTGCTTTAATGCTTCCGCCCCAAAAAAAATTGGCGGAAACTTCCCTGACACTTGACAACTCGTACTCGATCCGCAATTTGTGTTTTGTTCACGAACTGCAACAGACTACCACAAACTTTTGTGGTTGGGGATCGCTGCGATCGCAATTTTCACCAAATCTTCATCAAATTTTCTCAAAACCCTCTATCATAAAATCCTTTAGTTCCAGTGCTTACAGCCGTTTCAGTCATTACGGAAAAATTTACAAAAATTTACAAAAATTTAGTATATTTTGTGGGCTACGGAATGGCTAGTCTTAAAAAAGCTGTTTGTCAACTGTTATGGGAATAAACTAAAAATTAGAAGAAATCGATTTGGCGGACTTATGGATTATCGAGAAGCAGGTGTGGATGTTGAGGCGGGCAGAGCTTTTGTCTCGCGCATCGGGAGTATGGTCAAGAGCACGCACCGATCGGGAGTTTTGGGCGGATTCGGCGGGTTTAGCGGGTTTTTCAGCGTTCCGGAGGGTTTAAAAGAGCCGATTATGGTTTCGGGTACTGACGGCGTTGGGACTAAGTTGAAATTGGCCCACAATCTCGATCGGCACGACACGGTAGGTATCGACTTGGTGGCGATGTGCGTCAACGACGTGCTGACATCCGGGGCCGAACCCCTCTTTTTTCTCGATTATTTAGCCACGGGAAAGTTAAATCCCGAACAATTAGCTGCGGTGGTGGCCGGGATTGCTGACGGTTGCAAGCAAGCGGGCTGTGCTTTACTCGGAGGGGAAACGGCAGAAATGCCCGGTTTTTACCAAGCGGGTGAGTACGATTTGGCGGGGTTTTGTGTGGGAATTGTCGAAAAGAGCAAATTGTTGGACGGTTCGCGGGTGCAGGTGGGAGATGTGGCTGTGGGGCTGGCCAGTTCGGGCGTGCACAGCAACGGTTTTAGTTTGGTGAGAAAAATTGCGGGCGATTTAGGTTTTGATTGGAATTCCCAACCCGAAAAGTTAGGTGGCAAAACTTTAGGAGAAGTGCTGCTAACTCCGACTAAAATTTATGTTAAACCAGTCCTCGAAGCAATTAAGAGCGGTCTAGAAATTCACGGCATGGCTCACATTACGGGCGGCGGTTTGCCGGAAAATTTGCCCCGCTGTTTGGGAGTTAATCAATCTGTCAGAATTGACAGCAATAGCTGGCCAAATTTGCCAATTTTCCAGTGGATTGCTGAAGCGGGCCAAGTTGCCACAGCCGATATGTTCAATACTTTTAATATGGGGATTGGCTTTGTGCTGTTGCTTGATTCCAGGGAAGTAGAACAGGCTGTTAAATGGTTTGAGTCTCAGGGAATTGGTGCGTTCGCGATCGGGGAAGTGATTGAGGGGAAAGGAGAATTAATCATGGATAACGGGTAAGGGGTAATTAGTAAGAAGCAATCGCAGGGGCTGAAGATTCCTTCGCTTTGTTTTATGCGTTAACAGACAATCTCAATCTGCATTCATCTGTGTATATCTGCGGTTAAATTTATAATTTTGAAAGTAACCGCAGAGGACGCAGAGGACGCAGAGGAAGAAAGAGAAAAAGGAATTCACAAGAGATAACTCGTTGCTACAATTTTAAATGCAATTGAAATAAGCTATTGTGCTTTTAAATATGGTATAATTCAAAATTAATTCCGTGAATTAGTGTAAAAAATTCCGCCGAATGTTTAAATTAATTGAATATCTATACTATTTATTACATCGACTCTGAAATGAAGGATTGTTAATTGTTGAAGTGAGAAAATATCAAAAATCAAGGTAATGTTTGTATCACAGTTTAAATAAAAAACACCTTATTAGGCTTGTACGTGACTCAAAATTTCCAAAAATTCCTGCACAACTAGATCCGGTTGTTCGCTGCATCGGGTAGCATCGTAATGTTTGACAAGACTGATGCCAGAATCTATGAAAAGCTGGCACATTTCATCTTCTGTTGCGTTTGGATGGGATGATCCACTGTCAATTTTCAGTATCCCTAGCTTGTTTTGGTGGAAGATCAGAAAGTCAGCTTGTTGGTTTTGTCTGCCGGCGGGTGTTGTCAGTCGCAGTTGGGAGTTGGGGATGAAGAGAGTGGAAGTGCGATCGAGTATTTCGGCAATTTTCACTTGTGCGTCGGAGTGAAGGCGAAAACCATTCCAGTTAATTTCGTTTTCAGAGCCAGCCTGAGTTTCCTGATTTTGTTCATCTTCAATATCTGTGAATTCTTCAGATGATGCTGTGTTGTCATCCGGTGCGATCGCTCCTTTGTAGTCAGCTTGAGACAAATCTGTTTCAATGAAGTTAGCAACTACTCTAGCTCCATTTAAGTTCGCACCACTTAGATTTGCACCGCTGAGGTTAACTTCGATGGTCAAATTTCGCTGTAAATTCACTTTGTGTCGTCGCGTGTATCGTTTTAAGACTGACTGAATATTATCTTTTTTGACTTTCTCTCCAAAGGCTTCAGAGAGTTGCTTCCACAGCTTAGCACCAGCATCTTTGATATAATCAGAGTCATAGCCTGCGCTTTTAGCAATTTCTATATAAGACAGTCCATCCCATGATTGCCGAAACACTAGCTCTTGAACTTTATTGAGACTTTGGTAGTCTAGTACACTTTCTACAAGTGTTATTGCTTCCTCAACTGTCATTTGTTAAACTCCCTCAACAATGAAACGTTAATGTTGGCGTAACACTTAGCGACACCCTTATAGATGAAATCCATCGTCAGATATAGATTTTACTGCAATTAGTCCAAAATATTACTTTTTTATTACTTTTTTATTACTTTTTTATTGCTTTTCTCACTGTCAAAGCTCATATAGATTCGTTATGGTGTTAATAACTTAAACGAGGAAAGTTCCATGA
The DNA here is from genome assembly GCF_036701635.1 of Microcoleus sp. N9_B4. Classification (NCBI taxonomy): domain Bacteria; kingdom Bacillati; phylum Cyanobacteriota; class Cyanophyceae; order Oscillatoriales; family Microcoleaceae; genus Microcoleus; species Microcoleus sp. N9_B4. The sequence goes on from NZ_JAUBRC010000002.1 coordinate 158,090, forward strand.
TTGCTATAGTTGACCCAATTAGTCTCATGGTTATTGGCTCTGTTGTTGGAGCTATAGCTGGTGGTGTAAGTGGCGCGGCAAAAGACACTAAAGCTCCTCTTAAAGGAGCTTTAAAAGGAGCTGCAACAGGTGCGATTATTGGAGGTACTTGCGGATTAGCAGGTCAGCAACCTCCCAAGCAGTCCTAGCTTTAGTCTTTGGGTTACGTTAAATACTTCTAGCTCAATCGCACTATGGAGGTTTTATGCTCGCGATAATTGACCCTGTTACCGCTACTATAGTCCTCTCTGCTATAGCAGGAGCAGTAGTTGGAAAGAAAGGCAAGCACATTATTGATGGATTAGCTGCAGCTAACACTGCTACTAATTTTGAAAAAGGGGTGGAATTTTTAGAAAGAGAAAACAGTAAAGATCGGTAAAATCATTGATTGATTATGTTAGAATTCCCAATTATTTGATTGGGAATTCTGTATTCCATAGTGAAAAATTTTAACAATAAAGATAATTGCGATCGCTAGTGCGATCGCTCAACCATTAACTACCTCCAAACCCGTATCTTTAGCTACTTGTTCCGCTACAATTTCCTCCAAAGTAGCGACTCTCTCCCACTTAGACTCTATTGGCTCAAACTGGCAGTAGCAAAGGATGATTTCATCCCAGTCGCAGTCTTCGCCAACAGCAGGATAGCACTGTACTTTTACGATCAACCAATTGCTTTGGCGGTGGTAAATTTCTCCGTCTGGGAAACGTTTAGACTCTCCCAAGCGATCGCCAATTTTGGGTATAGTTCTGTTTCTGGAATAGTCCATCTCTTCGTGCAGCAAGTAAGTACCAGAACCTATTGCATCGAGTCTTTTTTCCCATCCAGTCTGAGCACCGTCAGTGCGGTAAATCTTCAGTGTTGGCTTGCTTTTAAGCGAGTTAATCTTGGTGGTCATACCACAACTCCTGAAAGTAAATTTCTTCTCCTACAAACTCGCAGTCTACCTTCAAAACCGGGTCGTTATTAGGAATAAATCTCTGATAATCCCAGCCGTATTTTTTAGCCATTTCCGCGCATTTATCTGGATCGGTTGCCGGTTTTGTAAATCGCTTTTTCTCGGACGGGTCAGTTTCGGACATTTTACCACCCTGGAATTGAACGCCACAGCCTAATTATACCGCCTTTTCTTTAGACGATCGCAACTGTCTAGTATTAAAGAAAATTAAATTAGTGAAACAAAAAGGAGCGAGCGCCTTTCAGCAAACACGCCAAATAATTACGATCGCACTTCCTCTCCTCTCATTTGTTCACAGCACTCTTTGACGGATGGGGAACAGGCTTGTGAAGTGCGATTTAACTGAATCCAGGAACATCCTCATACAAAGCAGAGATTAGACACTGAAAATTGATACTAGCCAACTCCAGAGATTCCCCCTCACCGTAGGAAGAAAAAACCCAACGCCCTTCCACATCGCGACGGTAGCAATCTACATTCATCCGCTGTTGACCGATTAATACATATTCTTGTATAGTTGAGAGCGATCGATAATCCGCAAATTTATCTCCTCTGTCAAACGCCTCAGTTGTTGGAGATAGGACTTCCACAATTAGCGAAGGATAGCAGATAAAATCGGCAACCGAAGTAGTATCTCGTTCATCGCAAGATACAGCTATATCGGGATAATAAAAAGTATTAATCGTCTCCAGTCTTACTTTGGTATCAGCCATAAAAACCAGGCAGCCACTCGCGCGCAGATGATTTCTCAGCAAAGTTGCCAAATTTAGACAAATCAAAACGTGGGGATTACTGGCCCCTGCCATTGCATAGATTTGTCCGTTCCTGTATTCGTGCTTGATGAGACTTACCAGTTCACCTTCTAAATAGTCTTTAACTGAAACTTCCGGATAACTTTTGCTGGTAATCATGAGGTTTTCCTCGATTTTCACGATGGAATTTACTCGCTTAATTCGATTTTACTTAATCATGTTGTTTATGGCTGCTAATCAGACTCCGACTCAAAATCCACACGATCGTAAATATCTCCCAACACCATCTCAAACTCCACACAACTCAATCTCAACACCGCATCAGCACCATCATACTCAGACAAAACCCACTTATTATCATCCGTCTTCACAAACTGTTCAACGTGCATCTCGTATTGATCGATCAAAACATACTCTCGAAAACTAGGAATAGAACGAAAAAGTTTAAACTTGCCACCCCTGTCATAATCCGCCGTCGATTCCGATAAAACCTCAGCCACCATCACCGTATTAGTAATCGTATCTTTCCTACCTGAAACAAACTCCAACTTCCCCGCCACCAACATCACATCAGGATAAGTACAAACTTGCTTCTGCGGTATCCACAAACGCAAACCTAAAGCAAATAAATGATAATCTCTCTGTTTTTTCAAAGCGAAGTTCAAAGGAGCAATCAAATTACCTACTATCAGGTTGTGATTGGCGGAATCAAGCACCATTGGTAATATTTTACCGCTATGATATTCACTTTTGTACTCTGCTGCCTCTTCTAGTTCAAAATACTCCAATGGAGAGTAATAAGGCTGTGCTTTCTCGATTGCTTCGCGGATTTCTGTTGATGTTGTCATAGTACATCCTCGGACGATCGTACTTACAATTATATAGGACTTACCCGCTCCGACCAAAGAAACCGGGTTTTTTCCCGAATCTGCGTCCTACAACGAAGTATTTCGTAAAAAACCCGGTTTCTGAGCCGCCATAGTCATCTTATGGCAATATCATCCACAAATCGAAACTACTGCTCACAATCTCAAATCTTTCGTATCAATTACCTCTCCTTCAAACTCAAAACCACGCTCCATACCATCAAAATATTTGTCAAAATTAGGCTTAATCCACAGCGCTGCTTCCCCGTGTCCCAACTCCACAGCTTTATCAATTATCTCCTTCCAATCTCTCAAAGAAAATCCCGTCGCTTCCATTGTCTTGAAACAATCCCAAACAAAATTTGGCACCGATACCGGCGACACTGCATACCTCAACAATTCCTCAGCACCTTCTGGCAAAATAATGAGATTGCTGGCAACTAAAATCATTCCTATATCTTCTTCCCTTTCCCCCTGCCAATTCACTTCGCCATTTAAAACATAACCCCAAGGTTTAAGAAAATTGTCGATCAGATATTGCAACCATTCGACATAATCATAAAACTTTTCCGCGCCGCTCCACTGAATCCCCCCGCCGTCAGCCGTAGGAATCCACTTACACCACAATCCGGGCTGAGTCTTCGGCGGGCGGTTGTAATTAACAACAGAAACTTCGGAGTCTTCATCCCATTTTTCATTCACAAAATAGCAGCCTTCTTCGCCCACAGGCAAACCCACTGCTGTTCTCGCCGGATCGGGAATACTTTGCAAAATCGCCGGATTTCGCTTCATCCGTCGAGTTTGAGAAAACTCTAATAAGTAAATAGCTTCGCTGTCTAACAACCGTTTATTCAAATGAAATGTTCCGTCAAATATTGTAGTGTATCCCATGATTTCTATCTATTATAAATGTATGGTTTCGTTTTTTTATACAACAAAGTTTATTGTGTGTGGAACGGGCTTCTAGCCCGTTGCTAATCTTGGCACAAAATGTAAGTTTAAGCTCGTATGTTCAACTATTATAAAGAACGGGCAAGATGCCCGTTCCACAAGAATATTGAGTTTTTTGGGTAACGGATGGCAACCCTACTTAGTCTTGTCCAAACTCCGCGACTCCAACCAAATAGGAATTGCAATCCAAGCAACTGCTAACAGCAAAGCAAATACCGCAAATTGAGCAGCCCAAGCTACCAATTTCTCTAAAGACACAACTTGTCCCAAGAAGTACGATAAACTCACCATTACAGATGCCCAGCTTGCAGCACCCAGAACATTGAACAGCGAAAATTTCCAAAAAGGCATTTCTGCAATACCCGCTAAGGGGCTAGCAAAAATTCGCAGCAATGCGATGAAACGGCCCAAAAATACGGCTTTAGCTGCATTTTTGCTAAACTGTTCTTTTAAGTCAAACAGTTGTTCTTCTCGAAAGCGGAAAAATTGTCCCAGCTTCAGCAGCAGTGGCCAGCCGCCGTACCTGCCGATCGCATAACCAAAATTCCCGCCCAAAGTAGCACCCGCGATCGCACTGCCGAGCACAAACCAGTAATTCAGTTCCCCACTGCCAGCTAAAAACCCGCCAGCAATCGTAATTGTCTCGCCTGGAAGAGGAACTCCCAGATTTTCCAGCAAAATTCCCAGAAATACTGCCCAGTAGCCGTAATCACGCGCAAACTGCTGAATAGTCTCTAACGATAAAAACTCAAAAGACATTCGATACTGCCTTCGTAAACTTTTGCAAAGCTCAATACATTTATATATTGGCTCGATTCAGCCAATAGTGCAATCTTTCGCTGTGATGAAAAACACACTCTTGTCGCGATCGCTGGCCCAACTAAAAATTAGCCTTTCAGGCATAATAGATGAATAGAGAATTGTTGCGGTTGCGTTCCGCGCGATCGCCAGCCAGTTTTCCTACTAAATTTATCACAACGGCTCTCCCCACCGATTCCCTAGCCCGATCGCCCATCCTAAAACCTTAGCTGAAATCCCCTGAGTCTCTCAACAGAGTCAGCAACTAAACTAACTTATTCATACTTTACGATCGTAGGATAACTGCTATGGAATTTCCCAACTTCAACCAACCCATCGTCCTTCAACCTCACAACTGCCTCGACTCCCAAGCCGGCAGCCTCCTCCAGCAACAGCTAGCCGAGATTGTGCCCGATCGCCACAAACTCTGGGTAATAGACATGGCCGCCGTAGATTTCATCGACAGTTCCGGGATCTGCGCCTTAGTCGGCGGACTCAACGCCGCCCGCCACCGGGGATGCCGCCTCGTCATCTGCAACCTCTCAGCCACAGTCAAGCTAATTTTTGAAATTACTCAACTCGATCAACTCTTTGAAATTTTCGACAGTTTCGACCAAATTATCTCCCGTGAAACTCCGGCTTTAGTTGCTTGATTCAAATGAGATCCCGAGTTTAAATCTCAAGTTTGCAAGAGGCTTCAAGCAACCGCAGAGTTAATTTCTATATCATAAATAGGTTTATTTGTCAAGCAATACCAATGACAAAGAAATAAATCCGGCACTTGAACGCCGACAGAAGCGATCGCAGGTGCAGCCGGAAAAGGCCAAAGTTGATCGAAACAAATCCTTTCCCCTACAAACCCGAACTGCATCAAATAAGTCGCCGGCGGCGCATTTAAAAGATTCAGCAAGCGGTAAGCCAACTCATACAACTCCTGCCGCCAAACATCCGACAAATGCACCGGTTGAGAGTAACTCAACTCGCCAGACTGCTTGTCAGGTTCGCCACCGATCACCTCAGCATACAGTGGGCCCTTTGCCGTCAACACCACAGGCAGCCAAAAATTGCCACCCCCGACGGGACAAAGCAACTCCTGGGACACTCGATCGCGCGCCCCCGAAACATTGGCACAAAATCGAAACACATCTTGAGCCGGAAAAACCAGATTTTCTGGTATATCCAGCGTCAAAGGACAAAATATCGTCGCCCCACCCGGAGCGATCGCGCCAGAATCGAGTTCAGAAACCCCACAGATATTGACTTCAGTTAAAGGATCAGATTGAGCGATCGCCGCGGAGAGACTTGCGGCCGAATCTTTCTCACCACCCGCCACAATCAAAACCTTAGACATTGCCAAAGCTCGGCATTTGAATTCCCCGATCGTCCTCAGCATCGACGCTCGGCAGATCCAGGCCCTTAGCCTTGCGGCTCCGCACAGCGAGACGGTAAGTTACGCTTTGCAACTCCGTGTGCAACTGGCGGTTTTCCTTTTGCAGTTGATCCAATTTTTCCTTAATCGGCTCGATCCGCTCGGCAAACTTCTGGCGGTAAACCCCCGGCAATTCCTGCACTACCTGTTCTAGCATCCGAGAGCGATCGGTCAATTCTTGCACCGATTGCCGCAGTTGGTAAACCTCAGCATCCCGCTCCGCGATTTGTTCCTGATAAAAACCCACCTGTTCTTCAACAGCTTGGAGTTGTTCCCGCATTGCCTGCATTTGAGCTTGGTGGCGATCGGAAACTTCCGGTGCCGGCACAAAATTAGAATTGCCCTTCACCAGCCTGAAAAGTTCTTGAGACAACTGCTGCACCAATTGGTCGCGCATTTGCAGCTCTTCGGTGAGACGAGATACCTCTGATTGCAATTCTTTTGAGCTTACAAGTTTAGTTTGATTCATAAAAATGCTCCGTAAGTGGGAAACTCAGAGGCTTTAGCCCTGAGAGGTAAACGACAGGGGCGGTTTCAATACATTCGACGGAGTTTATCCTGAGCGAAGCCGAAGGGCAAGCGTGACCACCGCCTTGAATCCGCTTTCCCCTTGCGGGGGTAGAGGGGTATAGTTATCCCTCTGTGGAGATATGGTTGTCTCCGGCTCCCTTTCGGGGTAATGTTCGCTTCACCAATGTTATAAGAGCTTGTTAAGCTTGCAGCACTGCCTCAGTGACCTTAAGGCTGTTTAACTACAAGCGACAGAGCGGAAAACTAGCGTCGCATTCTCCGGTGTCGTGACCCAAATAACGTAGACCTCTAAAGTCTTAGGCTGGTCAGTACAGCTTGCTCAATCACTAGCGACCAAGCTCAGTCCCTTTAGGGCTGGGTTACTGACGATGACTCTCAGCTTTTACGATTGAATATAGTATATATCTGCTATTTAGAATATCTTTCCATTACCACAGAGGCAAGAGGCACTTGGCAATTTTTGAGTTGGTTGCGAGAGTTTGATGCTCGATCTTTGCCACAACCCAGGCGATGGATCGATCGTTCGAGAGATCAACGCTCAACTCCAATCTCATTAATCGCATCAGAAAGCACTTTGCCAGCTTCGTCCACTGTGCTGCCAAAACAGATAATCCCGTCCTCGTGACCGGCCATCGCCAGAATTTTGCGATCGGCCAAATCCTCCTCCTCAAAAAGTCTAAACATTTCTAAGGCCATCTGGGGAGTGCCGTAAGGTATTTCTTTTCTAGTCGTAGGAATCTTAAACAGCAGTTGCTGCCATAGTTTAGGATTGTGGACATGAATTATCCCGCCCACATCCTCTCTCTGAAAGTACAGGGCCCCGTGAGTCAGGGACTCCGACGAAGCTTGTACGGGGCCCCGGCATCCGAGGAAATTTTGTTCTAAGTTAAATTCGGTAACAGTACAGTATGATTCTGGTCCCAGAGTTCTCAAGTGTGCAGTCTGGGTTCCCGAAATCACGAATTGGCAAGAATTACCGAGTCTGACGCTGACGTTGCCAAACCCTATGCCATTTTCGTAGACGCCAATTAATCCCCAACAGTGGAGCCGATCGCGCCAGTTCATCAAATCTGCTATGTTCCGCGCAGCTACAGGGTCTGCTTCTTCCCAGTCACAGCGGTACTTAACGACTCCTTCATCCATCCATTTTTCGGTCAGAGTGGACACGACAGACCCGATCCAAGCAGAGACTTAATCGAAGTTGTCAAACATCTTTTTTTTGCCTGCTGCCTTATGTCTCGGTGCATCAGTGCCTTAACTAATCTACATTCCAGTGTCGCCGTAATTAGCGACCGACATTAGCAAAAAGTAAGCTAGGAAAGTTGAACCAATTATTCCAAAAATCATGGTTTAGCCTCTAGGTGATTACAAAAGTTCAATATTAAAATGTACGCTTTCAATCGGGGAGTTTGATTCCAGGCTATTGCCCGATCGAGTTTCTGATGTGAAACTACATAACATCCCTGAATCACTTATTGTTCTATACTACAGCATTTCTACTGAGGTGAACTCTACCTTCATAAATCTTTAAGGATAAAGTACCCTTAATTCGGTAACTCCGGCAAAAAGCAACCGTACATTTACTGATTTTTTATCATTATACATATAATGAAGCAAAAAGCAAGCGGAACACAAAAAATATTTTTTAGCCAGTCTGGGAGGAACTGGCACAATCTTCGGGTGATCTACGTTAGTCCACACCTCTGTCGATCGGGCCATTGTTAGCTCTGATGCCACCTACAACCTAAGAAACCGGGTTGAGCGTAATGTCATGTCGGGTAAAATCACCGGAATTCAGCTCGCGTCGGCGGGTTCACCAAAATCTGTAGTATTAAGTTACAGCCTATTAAGAAAAAAACAAGCCGATCAAGCAGTGATGACTCGATCGGCTAAAGTCTTCTTTGGAGTGCGATCACTCGCAGCCATTTAAATGTGGAAGTGATACAAGATGCTGCCGTCGTCTTTTATTTCGCAATTGGCATTAAAAACTTCAGCTTGTTGGTTCAAAAAACGCTGAGCCACATCCGGCGACAGTCGCGTTTCCATTGCAAACCGCACCAGAGTTATTTCGCCGCGGCCTTCTTTGATCAGTCGGTACAAAGCACTTTGGAGCCTTTCGCTCTCTTCTCGCTGAAAAGCTGCTTTGTACTTCCAATCCGCCACCGAAGGAATCAAACCCCGGCTGACCAAAATCGCCAACAGCAAGCCAATTCCCAAAATCAGAGGCACTGTCGGATCGCTCGTGGGCGTCGCCACAATTTGCGGCACTGTAGCGGCGGCCAAACTGCTGACCATTTCTTTTTCAGACGCTTGCGTATCCGCCATTGCAAGCTGAGTTTTGTTGTAAAAGTCTTGCTGAAGCTTCATTTGCTGCAACAGGCGAGCGCGCTCTCTTTCGTATTGGTCGAGTTTTTGCTGAGCTTGTTTCAGGTCTTGAGTGACTTGTGCCAAGCGTTGGTTGAGCGACTGATTGACTGATTGCCACCGATATCTGTTAATCAGGCGGCTTTTTTCCACCATGCCCTTCATCAACATATCCACCGTTTGGATTGCTTGCTCCCGATCGAGCGATCGATACCCAACAGCAATCTCTAAGGGTTGTTCCGGCTTGGAAATCTTGACGCTAGCATTTTGTCGAACTTGCTGGGGCGACAGCTTAACTGCATCTGCCACGGCTTTGACAACATTATCTGCCAGCAGAACCTCCGGGGTGAGTTGCTCTCCCTGCTTGAGAATTGTCGTGCCCGTGGTCGAAAATTTGACTGGCGGATTATTAGAAGTGAGAGTGCCTTGAGCCATGAATCCGGGGGGCGGGGCGAGGCGGTAGGCCAGGGCGCCTGAAATACCCATAATTACAGCAAAACTGCCTAGGGCAATCCATCTGTATTGATGTGCTGAAGATCTAAAACGTAAATTTCCCATTTTGATAGTCAAGTCATAACATTCGCTTGCCGCAGCTACTGCCAAACGCCAGAGCGATCGTTTCTTTCTGGTTAGTCAAATTGACTGCTGAAAATTTTCTCAGTTTGTACCTAAAAGCTATTAGCTTTTGAGAGTTGTCAATATTCATGAGCCCAAAAAACCGATCGCGCTTTTATTTGATCCGAGCTATAACTTCAGTTTTTGTCCTTAATAATTAATCTGTAACAAGGCTTCTGGAAGTCTACTGGCATCAGACTAGCACTCAGGCGTGCGATCGCCGCGCCTCCCCGTGTTTGTTGACATTCAAAACAGTCTCCTTTTCACCCTTGGCAATCCTCCAATTATCTTACGTCTTGGCGTCTTGCGGACGCGGTTGAAGAATAAAAAAAACCTTAAATAATCTGCCTAAAAACTTAACAAGCAAGAATTATACCATGCAGTTAAGAGTTTGCTGCATATTAAAAAAAATTGTGGCTCTGGGCGCGAGACCAGATCCACATATTCACATAACAATTACGGTTCGATCTGTTGATGGTTCGATCGAGCTCACCTAGGCGAATGTTCAGAAGCCGATCGGCAAAATAAGACCCTCGCGGGCCATGACAGCCTTGGGGAAAGCGATTTGCACATCTTCGGCGATGCGATCGAGAAAATCGTCAGTATGAGCCGGATCGTGGTGAAAAATCACCACTCGTTTCACCCTTGCTTCCTTAGCCATTCTCACCGCTTCCTGCCAAGTCGAGTGTCCCCAACCCACCTTCGGAGACTTGGGATTGTGATATTCCTCGTCGGTGTACATCGCATCGTAGATCAGCACGTCAGCGTCGAGGGCCAAATTGTAGACATTCTCATCTAGCCGATCGGGAAAATGCTCCGTATCAGAACAGTAAACCACCGAACGTCCCTGCCAACTCACCCGATATCCCATAGCAGTATTCGGGTGATTCAGAGAACCAGTCCTAATCTCAATATCGTCCAGCATCATCGTCTGGTTGTGATTGAGTTCGTAGAAATTCAAATCTGCAGGCAAACCCATCAGCGGCACCGGCGAATTCGAGTGCAGAATCCGTTCCACAAAATGCCTTTTGAGACAATCTCCATCCGGCGGAATCGCCCCATAAATATCAAACCTATTGCCGCGGATAAAAGCTGGGGCGAACAGCGGGAAACCTTGAATGTGATCCCAGTGATAGTGAGTAAAAAACATATAAGCTTGCACAGGCATTTCTTGCACCAACTGGTCTCCCAGCATCCGCAAGCCTGTTCCGCCGTCAAAAATCAAGCGTTTGCCAGCGACTCGCATTTCCAAACAAGAAGTATTGCCGCCGTAGCGAACAGTTTCCTGTCCGGGTGTCGGAACACTGCCCCGCACGCCCCAGAACTGTACGACAAAATCATCCATACCTTTTATTGATTCCGAGGGTTGAGGGCAATCAACGGGAGTTGCCGCTACAGAGGACAAGCTGATTTCCATTTTAAAATTCAGGCTTTAAGGTTCCACATTGTCCGTGATGGCGCAGTAGATGGTCGCACAACACTAAAGCTACCATTGCTTCGACCATTGGCACAGCTCTTGGCAAAACGCAAGGATCGTGCCGTCCCTTGGCAGCGAGCAGGGTTTCTTCGCCCTCTCGGGTAACTGTACGCTGCTGCTGGCGAATTGTCGCAGTTGGCTTGAATGCCGCCCGCAAAATGATATTTTCGCCGTTAGCAATGCCACCCTGAATTCCGCCAGAGCGATTCGTCACTGTACGAATTACACCCTGATCATCAGTATAGTATTCATCATTATGTTCGCTGCCCTTGAGCAGAGTCCCGGCAAACCCGGAACCAATTTCAAAGCCTTTGCTGGCGGGCAAGGACATGATGGCTTTGGCCAAGTCGGCTTCGAGTTTGTCGAATACGGGCATTCCCAGCCCTTTGGGTACATTGCGGGCGACGCATTCGACTACACCCCCGATCGAATCTCCACTGTCGCGAACTTTTTCGATCAGTTCAATCATTCTTTCGGCACATTCGGCATCTGGACAGCGGACGATGTTGCTTTCTACTTGTTCTAAGGTAACAGTGTCGGGGTCGGCGACACATTCTAAGTCTTTGATGCGTTTGACGTAGCCGACTATTTCGACTCCTGCTGCTTGTTTGAGAATTTTTTTAGCGATCGCCCCTGCTGCTACTCTACCTATTGTCTCTCTCGCGGACGATCGACCTCCGCCTTGCCAGTTACGAATTCCGTACTTAGCATCGTAGGTAGCGTCAGCGTGGGAAGGGCGGTAAGTTGTCGCCATTTCGCCGTAATCTTGGGGACGAGTGTCTTGATTGCGGACTAAAATTGCGATCGGCGTTCCCAAAGTTTTGCCTTCAAACACCCCCGACAAAATTTCGCAGGTATCTGCTTCTTTGCGGGGGGTGGTAATTTTGCTTTGGCCAGGGCGACGGCGATCGAGTTCGGCTTGAATTTCCGATGCGTCGATCGACACCAGGGGCGGGCAACCGTCAATTACTACTCCGACACCGCCGCCGTGAGATTCCCCAAATGTCGATATCCGAAATAAATGCCCAAATGTGTTCCCCATGATGCTTTAGCCTGACACCTAATAATTTTTAGCTTAAATGGAATAGAGATTTACTGTATTTATAAAAAATATACCATTGACGAGAAGGCGACAGGCGATCGTCTCACAGAATCACTCCCTTCCCACCCCTAGAAGATTATCTACCAGGGAGAGAGGGAGAGGGGAATGGGGAATTGGGCATGGGGCATGGGGCATAGTTTCTTTCTATTCCTTCTTCCTTCTTCCTTCTTCCTGACATCCGTTACATCCGTTACAAAATCCGTTGCCGAACTTCCTTCTTCTTTAGTCTTCGTGTTCTTCAAAAGGATCTCTCAATTCCTTAGCGGGAGGGCCGAAAGCCGTGTAGATCGAGAAACCGGTGATGGCCACCAGACACACACCGAGAGAAATGCCGAGAACTGCTGCGGGTTCCATATTTTTGATCGATTATGAGTGCTCCACTCTATAATATTACAAAAAATAACAATCCGTCTGAAACTCTAGTGATTTTAGGCGCTGTACGGTATGGCAGGCAACCCCCACTCCCCGTTTTCCGAGTCCCCCGGCGGCATTTCTGAGAAATTGCGATCGCAATTAGCGGTAGAAATATGTCAAACTTTTCTGTAGAGATTCATTGCAGGTGACTTATGGCACAACGGACTTGGTTAGGAGATATACTCAAACCCCTTAACTCGGAATACGGCAAGGTAGCCCCCGGCTGGGGAACCACGCTGTTGATGAGCGTGTTCATTGGACTGTTTTTCGTGTTCTTGTTGATTATTTTGCAAATCTACAACTCTTCTCTGATTCTGGAGAGTGTGGATATGGATTGGTCGAGTCTCGGCCGCTAAAAATTGATCGCAAAACAGTAAGGCTAAAAGTAAAAGCTGAGGGTTGAGGAGAAAGGGCAAAAGCTAAGTTTTCCCGTTTTTCCTTACCCTTTCCGATTACTTTTGGCATAAATAAACAAGAAGTAACTAAACAAATTGCTGGAGAAAAACCATGAATATTTTTGGCATTGGTTTGCCGGAAATGGCCGTTATTTTTACGATCGCCCTATTGGTATTTGGCCCGAAAAAATTACCTGAAATCGGTCGGAGTATGGGGAAAGCAATTCGGGGCTTTCAAGACGCTTCGCGGGATTTTGAGTCGGAGTTCACGCGGGAAGCTAAGCAGTTAGAAGAAGCAGTAGCAACTAGCAGCAAACCGGAAACTGAAAAACTCACGGCGGCTACTCCCAAGGAAGATAGCACAGACATTTAAATGAATAACCCTCAGAAGTCGGAAACACCAGCGGAGTTAGTGATTCCCCAGCTAATAGTTGGGTTGGGCAATCCCGAACCTAAATACGATCGCACCCGACACAACATAGGCTTTAATGCTGTCGATGCCTTGGCTAAATCTTGGCAGATTTCCCTGTCGGAAAATCGCAAATTTCAAGGCATATTTGGCGAGGGAAACCGGCCGCGGGGACAGAAAATCCGCTTGCTGAAACCGCTTACTTACATGAATCTGTCGGGTCAAGCGATTCGGGCGGCGACGGATTGGTACAAAATACCTGCGGAGTCGGTGTTAGTAGTATACGACGATATGGATTTGCCGATCGGTAAATTGAGAATGCGGCTTGCCGGTTCAGCCGGCGGACACAACGGCATGAAATCGACAATTTCTCATTTGGGCACAGATAAATTTCCCCGCTTGCGGATTGGCATCGGCAAACCTCAAAACGATGCTGCTAAAAATGAGAAAGATACGATTTCCTTCGTGTTAGGAAAATTTTCCTCAGAGGAAACTCAGTTAGTAGAGAAAGTGCTTAAACTGGTTGTAGAAGCAGTGGAACTAAGTCTGCACCAAGGAGTAGAAAAAGCCATGAGCCTTTACAATAGTCGCACAATTGCAGAAACAAACGCGGAAACAAAAAGGTGAGTTCGAGACGTTTGCCTGAAACAACTGCATATGTCCGAGTTACGGGCCAATCTTGGCAAAAAGGCACGATTGAGGGTGAAGTGACTGCCGGCAATTTTGAGTGGCAGTTTCAGTGGCGTTTTACGTCAGAAAAAACACTGATTCTTGAGCCTTCTCAGGGTAGGGCATTGATTCAGGAACCGCTGCACCGTTTTCTGGAAAAATGGGATTATCAGCTTGAACCGGGCGGGGATTATTCGTTTACGGTTCGGGCTGAGTTTTAAAATCTTGGTAATAGGAAATGGGGAAAAGGCAATCGGGAATAAAAACTTCCTCTAGTAGGATATCCCGATGCCAGTAATTCTTTAATTAATCACGGGGAATCGCTGTAATGGGAAATTGGGAAAAGGCGATGGGGAAGGCAACTTTTCTCTAGTAGTATCTCCCGATTCCAGTAATTCTTTAATTAAGTCAGGTGGCGTCGCTTCTCGGTAAGCCCCGCAATAATACATTGTCAAAACAGCTTTGTAAGCCCAGTGATTGGAAGGTACATCGGTAAAAGGATTGGGCAGGGTTTCAGCCTGATTCTGCACGCAAGCATTGAGAATTTGTTCTCGCGTTTGCTGCACTTGAACTAAAGAATTATTGGGCTTTATTGGTGCGGGATTTTGCGCCTGTGCGGGAAATGAACAACTGGCACTAATTAGCAGTATAATTGTGGAAACGATTCTGAGTTTAAGCATCTAATTTCCTCTGGTGCGACAATATATCCTAAATTCCACTGCATTCCCTACAATAGCCCACCAACTAACGGAAGTTCTTGGGAAACTAAATCTAAATAGCTTGAATACCGGATACAGCGTGGTGGCTCTTGTAACTTCAAGGCGGTCAACTGCTGTACAGCCTTTCGTTTCATGAATTTGGTGGGCGGTCGCTACCCTATCTTCGGTGTTCGCGTAGCTCTGGTTTTCGGGTAGTCTCCGGTTTTGTGTTCCGTGCTGTGTTTCCCGCTAGGACTCTTCCTTGCCCTTTGCCTTTTTGCCCTTTACACTTCTTGGGGAGGTCGCCTCTGGCGAGTCGATTTTTTATCTGATCTCCTGCGAGATAATTAATTTTTAGTCCCATAGGAAATTTACAAAATGAATAACCTATTAGAAGAAACTTTTGCCACCGTCTCTCAACTACCCGAAGCAGAACAAAATGCCATAGCATCCTTAATTTTAGACAAGATATCAGCACCAAGAGTCGCGCCTTTCCTCATTTCCCAATCAGACATTGAAACCCTAGAAAAATCCTACATTTTCCGAGACAAGACAGAAGTCATTGACTTTATTAACCAATATCCGTTTTTACTTCCCGTTGTGCTAGAAGCACCCGTTCAGATTAGCAATTATTTTCCCGAACAAAAACTATTACTTCAAGTCATCAATGACCCCGAAATTCCTAACTATGTTCATCTGGTTCTCTCAATCATCTTGACAGACCTCGATCCAGATGAAGCAATGGATAGAGAAGACGAATTGCGTAAAAATTGGTCTAGGGGATTATCCCATGAAATTCGGGAGCATTTTTATACGATTTTGGAATATACTGATGAGTTTTGATTGGTCGCAATACCTAAATTTAGCAAAAGAACTTGCTGGTCAAGCAACTATTCCTGCTGAACAGGAGGCGCGATTGAGGGATGCTATCAGTCGTTCATATTATGCTGCTTTTATCTTAGCGCGGAACTATTTGCGAGATAAACAAGGTCATTCCATGCCAAAAACTAGCGATATTCACCGCTATGTTTGGCAAGAATTTGATATTAATCCTGACTCAAGATATCAATTAATCGCCGATAATTTAGCAGTGTTGCGCCGATATCGAAATCAAGCAGACTATGACGATAATTTTCCCTTATTATCTGCGATTGCTACTATTTAGATCAAGCGTTCTCAAGAAATAATTTATAACCTAAATAATCTCTAAATATCAATTTGATCTGATAAGGCCTTTGCTAAAACAGCAGTAGTTGTAGGGTGTGTCGCCTGCGATAAATTCCTAACTAAATACCAACAATCTCATAGCGACGCACCTGATGGATATATTACAAACCTTTGGAATGTTCAGACATTTTTCGCATTCGCAAAGCCAATATACTCAAAAACAACAGCCCCACTGCCCCAGCTAGCGGATTGCCGTTAACTCCTGTCACCCAGTCGGGTACAGAGCCCGAATATCGCACTAACTGCCCGATGTTAATCATGTAATATCCCCAGACTAAACCTGCATGAAGCCCGATCGACAAACCGAGGCGATTTTGGCGCGATCGTTTTCCCCAAACCAGAATCAAACCCAGCAACAACAACCCCGGAAACTGCGGCCAACTCCGCAGCATAGCGGCAACAGGTTTGAGAAAATGAGAAAGGGCAAACACCAGGCTATTCACCCACAGAGATATTTTATAATTGTAATCCCGCTGCAACTCGTCCAGCAACCAACCACGGAATACCAACTCCTCCGCAAAACCGACTCCCAGGGCGCTTAACAGCCCTTCTGCGATGATTCTCGGCAAATTATCAGAATTTTGCCACGCGACTAAGCCGAACAGCCCTTGCACCGCAAATAAGCTGAAAGTGATCGTCAGCCCGATCGCCAATCCGGTTAAAAGCTCAAAACCGTTTTTTCGCGTATTGGTTAAACCGTAACTCTTGAGTAATTGGGTTTGTCCGTAAACCTGTTTTCCCCAGCGCGGCACTAGGAACAGAAACTCAGTAAACAACAATCCCATTGTCAGAATAGTTGCTAGGTTACTATCTTTAACTAAGAGATAAATTGGTGCTGCTAGCGGCAGCCAGATTGCTAGCAAAATTAATAGGAAAATTATCACACGTAAAGGAAATGGATAAGTGGCTATTATTTGGAGGCGGTTAATCATTGGTTACAATTTACTTGCTGAGAAATTTTAATTTTTAGTAAAAATAAACATAACACGGGTCGGACGCATGAGTGAAACAGTCAACAACACTGTCGCTTAAATGAGTGACACTCAAATGGTGTAGCACAAGTAAGTGTCACTCTAAAAAGCGACTGTAAACTCCCCAATACTGCCACTTATATATGGAGTATCACAATATGAAAGGATAAATAAAAATGTCTCAGCAAGATCCTACAAGTATCGATTTAACCAGTAGTGATTTTTCGTTTGGAGAAATGTCAGTCGATGACATAGCTGCGATCGCAGCAATAGAGGCTGGAATTAGCGATCCAACACATCCAATCGAGGGCGAAACCGCACCAATACCTAGCATCCCACCGCTACCGATCGCACCGACCGCAATTCCGATCGCCAAACGGCCGGTCAGTGGGCGCTACCGCGGTACATTAGGCAGCTTTCAACTCGAACTCCGGGTTGACGTTGACCGCACTCGACCGATGAAGCGGTTAAGCGGCGACTTCTTCCAAATCAGTGGCGGTACTACCACCTATTTTGGCTCCTTTATCGTCGATGCGCCGACGATAAAGGTAACGGCTTCTCAAGTAGTTATCAAGGGCCTCGGAAGCTTTACCTTTGCCGCCGGAGCTCCCGTAATACAGGTGACAATCCAGCGCAAGTTCATCTTCCAGCCGCAGGCGCCAGCAACGGTGGAATTTTTCACAAAGGGCGGAGTCGCCGGAGCAACTTACACTTGTGTCTTCGAGTCTGTCTATTTCCGCAGTCTGCGACTAGAAACAGACCAGGTTTCCGATGTTGTCACTCCCATATTCAGCAGCTACAACACGGGTTCGCTGCCGTCGGGGGGGCCAGCGCGCAACCTCAGCGTCGTCAGTTCCTATGCAGAAGCTGGGATCGAGATGATCGCAACAGCAGGAAACAACGTTATCAATATCGATGAAGCTGGTGCGGGCGCTAAATGGAGCAACTCCGAACTCCACGCTTCGATGCAGAAACACTTCACCTTGTGGCAGGATTTGCCGCAGTGGGCTGTTTGGCAGGTAGTTGCTCAACTTCACGACCTGGGCCCTGGGCTCTACGGCATCATGTTTGACCAGCAAGGGAAGCAGCGGCAAGGCTGCGCCGTTTTTCATCAAGGTATAGGCGGGGAAACTGCCGAAAAGCTGCGATTGCAGCTCTACACTTATGTTCACGAGCTGGGGCATAGTTTTAACTTGCTGCACTCGTGGCAAAAGTCTTTGGCGACGCCCCCTGGTACGAATCGCCCGCTGGCACTGTCTTGGATGAACTATCCCTTTAATTACCCAGCACCGGGTGGCGAGGCTACCTACTGGAGTCAGTTTGCGTTTCAGTTCGACAATGAGGAGGTCATCCATCTCCGCCATGCGTTCCGCAACAATATTATTGTGGGTGGAAACGACTTTGCGATCGGCTCTGGTCTGGGGCAGGAAGTGATGGCCGATCCGATTCGGGATGAGTCGGGACTGACTTTCAGGATCTCAACCAACCAAAAAAGCTTCGCGCTAGGTGAGCCTGTGGTACTGCAATTAATGCTGGGAACGACGGCTGCGGGCGGGCGCCGGGTGCATACTTGGCTGCATCCGAATTGTGGCTTGGTCAAAATCGTGATTCGCAAGCCTAGCGGCGCAGTTATGGTTTATGAACCGCTAATCGATCATTTAGTTGGTCAGCGAGAAAGCACGATCGCGCGCGATGATGTAATTCCAGAAAGCGCATATATCGGCTATGGCAAAGACGGATTTTATTTCGATCAACCCGGAAATTACCGGGTACGGGCGGTCTATGGGGCTTTGGACGGTTCAGAGGTATTCTCGGATATCATCACTATTCGCGTTCGCTATCCTGTGACGCCAATTGAGGAAGAATTGGCCGCTCTGTTTATGGGCGACGAACAGGGTTCTTTGCTCTATTTGCTGGGTTCGGATGATGAGTCTTTGCGAAGCGGTAACGATGCTTTTGAGGAAGTTCTGGCAAAATATCCGAAACACGCGATGGCAAACTATGTTCGGATGGTGAAGGGTATCAACGCTAGCCGTGACTTTAAAACGATTACCGACGATCGTGAAACCCGGGTGATTGTACGCCCTGCGGAGTTGGATGAAAGCGCTAAGTTGCTGACAGCAGTTGCAGATTCCAATATTCTCGACCCTGTTTCGGCACAGATGTCCCTTTCCTGTTTAGCTGAGGTTCAGGCTAAAACTGGTGATGAGGATGCTGTTAGCAAAACCTTTAGCAAAATCTCAGCAATGGAAGTCAAGATATTGCGATCGGCAGCCAAGAAGTAAACAGTGAATTGGTGAATTCCCCTGAAGATTGCTTTACTTTATTTTAAACTAAATAAGTAAAGCAATTTTTGTTAGTTTGTACAAAACACTGCTAGCAAAAACTTCACAGCATTAATGATAAGTCTGTTGTTGGTTCGACACCTGATAATTCTGTTGGCAATTTTGGCGATCGGGTCTACCTGCGTACCCGATCGCCCCCAGGCCGATTTTTTGACCCCTTACCATTACCAAGCGAGTACCACTATGCGTTTATTTATCAAACTTCGCGACGGTTTCAGCAATAACACCGTGACTGTAGAAGTGAATGAACAGGAAGTCTATCGCAAGTCTGGCGTGACTACGGATTTGACGATTTCCTTCGCGGATGCGGTGGAAGTTCCTGTTGAGGAATCCACAGTTAAGTTGAAGGTAGCTGTGGAGGGTGGCCAGACGCAGACAAAGGAAATTCGGGTGCAAGAGACTCCTTTTGTTGATGTCTGGATTGTTGGCGGAAAAATGGAGTTGCGAGCATCCAAGGAAGATATGCCGATGCTTTAGCAACTAGCTGATTCCACAAGAAATTAAACATTGACATCTTGCGGTTATTTCCTAATTGTGCAAAGCAGATTTTTGGGCGCTGCGAACTGGTGCGGGCTGTACACAGCAGACAGAAACAGGTACAATAGTATTGTATCTGTTGCAACTTTAGGTAAAATAAGTTAAAAAGCCAGGTGACAATGACTGAAGCCTCCGATTTTTCCAATGTCGATCGAGAATTAGATGACACAATTTTAAGCTTCGCAGACATTCAGGCAGAACTCAACCTGCGCCACGCGAAAGATGCTCTGCGAGATATAGTAGAAAATCTCGACTTGACAGTTCAAGAGCGAACTGGACTAGAACCGGAAATTGGCGGGTTGGAGAAAATGCTCGACAAGCTAGAGCGCGCTTGCGTGCAAATAGCTGTGTTTGGGATGGTGGGAAGGGGCAAATCTTCGGTTTTGAACGCGCTGCTAGGTCAAAATGTGTTTGAAACTGGCCCGACTCACGGGGTGACTCGCACGACGACTATCGGCCAATGGGATGTCGGAGAGGGTATTGATGAGAATTTGCCTGATGGCTTACGCCCCGCTACGCTACGACTTTCGCCAGTTATTTACCGTTTGTCGCAAGTTGAATTAGTCGATACTCCGGGAATAGATGAAGTTGACGGCGAAACTCGCGAACTTTTAGCCCGCCGCGTTGCTCAACAAGCTGATTTGATTTTGTTTGTGGTTGCTGGCGACATTACAAAGGTGGAATACGCAGCACTTTCGCAGTTGCGGGAAGCCGGAAAACCGATGTTATTAGTGTTTAATAAAATTGACCAGTATCCTGATGCAGACAGGCTGGCAATTTATCATAAAATTCGAGACGATCGCGTCAGAGAATTGTTGTCTCCCGATGAAATTGTGATGGCGGCGGCTTCGCCTTTGACGGCGAGGGCGGTGCGCCGTCCCGACGGAAGTATGGGCGTGCAAATGACTCGCAGTTTGCCACAAGTGCAAGATTTAAAATTAAAGATTTTGGAGATTTTAGACCGGGAAGGCAAATCTTTGGTGGCGCTGAATACGATGCTCTGTGCGGGGGATATTAACGAGCAGTTGGTGCAGCGAAAAATGGAAATTCGAGATGACGCGGCTAATCGCATTATCTGGAACGGGGTAATGACTAAAGCGGTGGCGATCGCACTTAATCCAATTACTGTAGTTGATATTCTTAGCGGTGCGGTAATTGATGTGGTGATGATCTTAACTTTATCTAAAGTTTACGGCATTGCGATGACGGAAGCGGGCGCGGTGGAATTGCTGCAAAAGATTGCGATTAGTATGGGGGGAATTACTGCGGGGGAATTGTTGGCTAATTTTGGTTTGAGCTCGTTGAAAGGATTGTTGGGTTTGGCGACGCCGGCGACGGGGGGTTTGGCTTTAGGGCCTTATTTGTCTGTGGCTGTGACGCAAGCTGCGATCGCGGGGGTTTCTTCCTATGGTATCGGTCAAGTTACTAAGGCTTATTTGGCTAATGGTGCTTCTTGGGGAGATGATGGGCCCAAGGCTGTGGTGAGCAAGATTTTGTCTTCTTTGGATGAGGATTCTATTTTAAACCGGATTAAGGAGGAGTTGCGGGCTAAGTTGGATTTGGGAAGTGTGGATAAACAGAAATCTTAGTGAAAAGAAGGAAGGCACGACACGGATTTTGACACGGATACACGGATTAATTATCGACCGTGAGTAGTTATTTGTTATTTGTTATTTGTGAGGAACTACCAATAACCAATGCCCGATGTCCGATGCCCGATTCCCAATTTCTAATATTATGTTATTAACCATCTCTACAACTCGCGTCCCTGCTACAGATTTGGGTTATTTGCTGCACAAACATCCCGATCGCCATCAATCCTTTCCGATGACTTTCGGGTCGGCCAGCGTGTTTTATCCAGAGGCAAATGCACAAAGGTGCACGGCGGCTTTACTGTTAGATGTCGATCCGGTTGGTTTGGTGCGGGGCAAGTCGAAATCGGGCGATCGCCCTCTCGAACAATACGTGAACGATCGCCCCTACGTTGCCTCTTCGTTTCTGTCTGTCGCCCTCGCCAAAGTCTTTAGTACAGCTCTATCCGGTCGCTGCAAAGACCGCCCAGAACTCGCAGAAACCGCTATTCCTTTGACAGTTAATCTGGCGGTTTTGCCCTGTCGCGGTGGCGAGAAGTTCCTGCGGCAAATGTTTGAGCCACTTGGCTATCAAGTCGCAGCAAAACCCCTGATTCTTGACGAGCAATTTCCCGAGTGGGGCGCGAGTCCTTACTTTTCTGTGGAACTGCAAAATACAATTCGTTTGGCGGATTTGTTAAGCCATCTTTACGTGCTAATTCCCGTGTTGGATGACGACAAACATTATTGGGTGGGCGATGATGAAATCGAGAAGTTATTGCGTCACGGCGAAGGTTGGTTGACCGCGCATCCCGGCCGCGAACAAATTGCCAACCGCTATCTGAAACGCCAGCGCCGTCTGACGCGAATTGCTGTGGCACAGTTAGCAGAAGAAGCTCATATCGACGCTGAGGAGCTCGAAGTTTATCATCAGCAAGAAGAGGAAGTTTTAGAACAGCGAATTAGCTTGAATCAACAGCGTTTGGAAGCTGTGACGGAGGTTTTAAAGCAAAGTGGTGCTAAGCGAGTGGTAGATTTGGGCTGCGGTGAGGGAAAACTGCTGCGATCGCTTTTGAAAGAAAGTGCGATCGAACAAATTACAGGCGTCGATGTGTCCTTTCGTGCCTTGGAAATTGCCAGGGAACGTTTGCAAATCGATCGATTGTCTCCCGCACAACAATCTCGGATTCAACTAATTCAAAGTTCGCTGATTTATCGGGACAGCCGCTTGACTGGTTTTGATGCGGCGGCGGTAATTGAAGTGATCGAACATCTGGATTTAGAACGGTTGGCTGCTTTTGAGCGGGTTTTGTTTGAATTTATCCGACCGAAAAGTGCGATCGTCACAACTCCAAATATTGAATATAATGTTAGGTTTGAAAACTTGCCGGCGGGCAAATTTCGCCACCGGGATCACCGCTTTGAGTGGACAAGGGCAGAGTTTCAAGCTTGGGCGAATGGGGTGGCCGAACGGTTTGGCTGTGGGGTAGAGTTTCGTTGTGTGGGAACTGAAGATTTAGAAGTAGGTTCGCCTACGCAAATGGCAATTTTCGCCCAGTGAAAATAATACCCACAGTCTGTTTGTGCTTACAATATAGTTAAACTTGGAAAAATGCAGGCTTCCGCTATGAGTAAATCTATTCAAACCCAGATCGTTGAAATTGACAATTCTCAGGGCATTCGCATTCCCAAATCTTTGTTAGATCAAATTGGTATTAGCGAAGCAGTAGAAATCGAAGTTCACGGCGATCGGATCGTCATTCGTGCAGCCCAAAAACCGGGTGCCGATTGGTACGTCATTGGTTCAGCCCAAAAACCGCCTGCCGGTTGGATCGTCATTGGTGCAGCCCCAAAACCGCGTGCCGGCTGGGAGGAAGCGTTCGCAAAAATGGCAGAGCAACATGATGATGTCCTTCTTGATGATGTCACCACTACGGAGTGGGAAGAGCTTGAGTGGCAATGGTAGTCAAACGTTTTGATGTTTTTTTAGTTAACCTTGACCCCACTGTTGGCAGTGAAATTCAGAAAACTAGACCTTGTTTGGTGATTTCACCAGATGAGATGAACAAGCGCATTGCCACTGTCATCATTGCTCCAATGACAACGAAGGGGCGACCATATCCCAGTCGCATAGATTGTCATTTTCAAGGCAAAGATGGGCAAATCGTCCTCGATCAAATTCGGACTGTTGACAAAAATCGATTAATTAAATATCTCGGTCAAATCAGCGCTGACGAACAAAAAGCAGTTTTAGATACTTTGGTACAGATGTTTGCTGAATAATAATATTAAATGAAAATTACTTTTCCAGAACTATCTTTAGTCGTTCTCATTGGTGCATCCGGTTCCGGCAAATCCACCTTTGCCCGCCAACATTTCCTACCTACAGAAATCATTTCATCGGATTACTGCCGGGGTCTGGTTTCCGACGACGAAAACAATCAAGCGGCCACCGCTGATGCTTTTGAAGTATTGCATTTAATTGCTGCTAAACGTCTGGCTGCAGGTAAGCTAACTGTGATTGATGCCACCAACGTTCAGCCGGAAAGCCGCAAATCTTTGTTGGAATTAGCCCGAAAATACCATTGTTTTTTGGTTGCTATTGTGCTAGATTTACCAGAAAAATTGTGTGCCGATCGCAATCAACAACGTCCAAACCGCAACTTTGGAAATCACGTAGTTCGGCGGCACGTCCAAAGTTTGCGGAAATCGCTCCGAAATCTCGATCGCGAAGGATTTCGCTACGTTTACGTCCTCCGTTCCCCAGAGGAAATCGACGCGGTGGAAGTCGAGAGACAACCTTTGTGGAACAATCGCAAAGGCGACAGCGGCCCTTTTGACATCATCGGCGACGTTCACGGATGCTGCGACGAATTGGAACAATTGCTGCAACAGTTGGGCTATCAAATTATCGAAAAATCCAGCGAATCCGATTTGGGGAATTTTCCCACCTACGCGCACCCGGAGGGCCGTAAAGCCGTGTTTTTGGGCGATTTGGTCGATCGGGGCCCGCGCATTCTCGACACCCTCAAACTCGTGCGAAACATGGTACTGGCAGAAACAGCTTTGTGCGTGCCTGGAAATCACGACATCAAACTGCTGCGAAAACTCAGCGGCAAAAATGTCAAAATCAACCACGGACTCGAACAAACCTTAGCAGAAATTGCCGCTTTACCGGATGAATCGCGCGAACCAGCAGTACGAGAAATTAGCCAATTTTTAGATAGTTTGACTGGGCATTACGTCCTCGACGGCGGCAAATTAGTCGTCGCCCACGCCGGGATGAAAGCTGAATTTCAGGGACGCGCATCGGGCCGCATTCGAGATTTCGCCTTGTACGGAGAAACAACTGGCGAAATCGATGAATTCGGCTTGCCCGTCCGCTACAATTGGGCCGCCGAATATCGAGGTCAGGCAGCGGTTGTTTACGGACACACCCCCGTTCCAGAAACAGAATGGTTGAACAATACTGTTGATATTGACACCGGCTGCGTTTTCGGGGGCAAACTAACAGCTTTGCGGTATCCCGAAAGAGAATTTGTTAGCGTTCCGGCTGCTAGAATTTATTGCGAACCTGCCAAACCGATCGCCTTTCAAGACAGCCAAACTCCACTTAACAATAGAGACATTAATTCACCCGTTATCAATAGCGGTTTGGCGGCAGTGAATATCACCGCCCAACAGCAGTTTGATGACGTACTGGACATTAGCGACGTACTCGGAAAACGCATCATTTCAACTCGCCTGCAAAGTAACATTACGATTAAAGAAGAAAATGCGATCGCAGCCCTAGAAGTAATGAGTCGGTTTGCCGCCAATCCCAAATGGCTGATTTATTTGCCGCCCACAATGTCTCCCGCTGCTACCTCCAAAGAACCAGGACTTTTAGAACATCCAGCCGAAGCATTTAGCTACTACCAACAGCAGGGCATATCGACAGTTGTGTGCGAAGAAAAGCACATGGGTTCCCGTGCAGTTGTGATTGTTTGCCGCGACGCATCGGCAGCTTTACGCCGCTTTGGCATTCTCAGCGAGAGTATGGGCATTTGCTACACCCGCACGGGACGGCATTTTTTCGATAATTCTACCTTAGAAACAGAATTTTTAGCGCGGGTAAATGTCGCTCTCACTGCGAGCAATTTTTGGGAGAAATTTCAAACCGATTGGGTGTGTTTGGACTGCGAATTAATGCCTTGGTCAGCCAAAGCTCAAGGTTTATTGAAAGAGCAATACGCCGCCGTGGGAACAGCATCTCGTCACGGGTTTGCGGAGGCGATTAAGAACTTAGAACAGGCAAACCAGCGGGGAGTTGAAATTAATTCTTTGCTGACTAGCTACCAAGAGCGAGCCGAACTAGCCGATCGCTATGTTAAGGCCTACCAGCGCTACTGCTGGTCAGTGAAATCGCTCTCCGACCTCAAATTAGCACCTTTCCACATCTTGGCAACCGAGGGAACTGTTCACACTGACAAAAATCACTGTTGGCACATGGAACAGATTTCACAAATTTGTAAAGCTGACCCCGAATTCCTGTTAGCTACTGAATACAAAATAGTTGAAATTGCAGATTTCGACAGCCAATTGGCGGGGATTCAATGGTGGGAAAAACTGACTGCTGCGGGAGGCGAAGGAATGGTTGTTAAACCTATGGATTTTATTGTGAAAAATAGCAAAGGACTCGTACAGCCTGCGGTAAAATGTCGCGGTCAAGAGTATTTGCGAATTATTTATGGTTTGGAATATTCTTTGCCGGAACATTTAGAAAAATTGCGATCGCGCGGACTTTCCGGCAAGCGTTCTTTGGCGTTGCGAGAGTTTGCTCTCGGTGTAGAAGCATTGGAGCGATTTGTTGCGGGTGCTCCATTGAGACAAGTTCACGAGTGCGTTTTCGGAGTTTTAGCAATGGAGAGCGAACCTGTCGATCCGAGGCTGTAATCGGAAGGTAGAAAGCAGGCGAAAATCTCGACTTTACAGTAATCTGGCAGGGGTTTAAACCCCTGCCTCAAAGCTAAATTTGTCTGAAGACAATTTAACAAATTATTAGGATAACAACCAATTACCAATTACCAATTATTACTGTATCTTACTAACTCAGAACTTAGGTAATTGGCAGAGGTTGGGCGATTGCGGCAAATAAGTTGGGCCATGTACACCCTACTTTAATTCCACGAATCGGTGGCTTAACATCAGGTTTTTAAACCTAATTCGATCCTATTTGTAACCTCTATTTTTTTCCGACCAAATGCGGGTTGGTAGTCCCCAAACATAGACAAATCCTTCGGCAGCTTTGTGATCGAATTCGTCCTCTGCGCCGTAGGTTGCTAAGTCGAAACTGTACAGAGAATTGTCAGATTTGCGGCCGACAATAGTCGCATTTCCTTTGAACAGTTTGAGCCGCACGGTTCCAGTTACTCGCTTTTGCGTGTCCTGAATAAATGCGTCTAAAGCTGTTTTCAAAGGATTGTACCAAAGACCGTTATAAATCATTTGGCTGTAAGTTTCTTCGATGCCTCGCTTGTAGCGCGTCACATCTGCTGTCAGCGTCAAACTTTCTAAGTCTCGGTGCGCGTGCATCAAAACTAAAATCGCTGGTGTTTCGTAAATTTCCCGCGATTTAATCCCGACGAGGCGGTTTTCAATCATGTCAATCCGGCCGACTCCGTGGTTTCCAACTATTTCGTTGAGCTGAGAAATTAAGGCGACTGGTGATAAGTTTTTGCCGTTTAAACTGACAGGATTTCCGCAATCGAAACCGATTTCTATGTATTCAGGTGTGTCGGGAGTTTGCTCGATCGCCTTTGTCATCAAATACACCTCTTCCGGCGGTTCCGCCCAAGGATCTTCGAGGATTCCGGCTTCGATTGCCATTCCCAATAAGTTGCGATCGATACTGTAAGGGGAAGACTTTTTCACTGGCGACGGAATGCCGCATCTCTCGCCGTATGCGATCGTTTCCTCGCGACTCATTTTCCACTCGCGCGCGGGTGCTAAGATTTTAATCTTGGGGTTGAGCGCGCCGATCGACACATCGAACCGCACTTGATCGTTTCCTTTACCTGTGCAACCGTGGGCGATCGCATCTGCACCGTATTTTTCCGCAGCTTCTACTAACAATTTAGCAATCAGCGGGCGAGCCAGGGCAGTCGAAAGGGGATAACGGTTTTCGTAAAGTGCGTTAGCTTGAATCGCTGGAAACGCATAGTCTTTGACAAATTCTTCGGTAGCATCAATAACTAAAGATTCCGAAGCACCGGATGCTAAAGCTTTTTTGCGGATCGGTTCTAATTCGTCTCCCTGTCCCAAATCCGCGGCCAGAGTAATTACTTCTTCAACACCCCACTCGTTTTTGAGGTAAGGAATGCAGACGGAGGTATCGACTCCGCCGGAATATGCTAGGACAACTTTTTTAGCGCGACTCATTGTTCTTTACATCCTGAATTTAACTGACATCTTGCACCCGCTGTGAATCTGCCTTTTAGGGGCGGGCTCTCCGGCCCAACCCCTACTCCCCACAATAAAATTAAATTTTTGTGGAACAGGCATCTTGCCTGTTCGGGAGAATGGTGTAAGATGCCTGCCCCACAATAAAATTAAATGTTTGTGGAACAGGCATCTTGCCTGTTCGGGAGAATGGTGCAAGATGTGATATTTAACCGACTTTTCATTATGCACCTAATTGAGATCGATTCTTGTCAGAAATAGTACAGATTTATATATTCTTTTTTTGCTAAACTTGGCTATTTCCCTGGGGAGTTGCTGCGGAAAATCTGCTACCGTGGGATACGGTAACTGTGGCGATGGGGAAAAGCCGTGTTTTTTAGTGTTGTAATTCCGACGTACAATCGTAAACCGATTTTGGCAAAATGTCTACTGGCTTTGGAAAATCAGCAGTTCGGTGAGATTGTCAGAGAGTATGAAGTAATTGTCGTGGACGACGGATCGACGGACGGGACGCTGGAGTGGTTGGTGGCAAATGCTGACTTATTGCCTCATGTGCGATCGATCTGTCAATCTCACCAGGGCCCGGCGGCGGCTCGGAATTTGGGCGTTGAAGATGCTAAGGGCGATACGATAATTTTTATTGACAGCGATTTGGTGGTAACTGAGAATTTTTTGCAAGCACACGCCGATGCTTTGCTAGAGGGTTACAAAGATACTGATGCTGTTTTTACTTACGGCAGCGTGATTAATACTTGCAATTTCGAGAATCCCACCTCAGAACCTTACAAAATCACCGATTTTTCGGCGGCTTATTTTGCTACGGGAAATGTGGCGATCGCCCGCCACTGGCTGCTGGCTGCTGGACTTTTTGACACTCGCTTTCAACTGTACGGATGGGAAGATTTAGAGTTGGGAGTCAGGTTAAAAAATTTCGGTTTGAAACTAATTAAATGTCCGGCTGCTGTCGGCTATCACTGGCATCCCCCTTTTAGTTTAGAGCAAATTCCGGGCATGATTGACCGAGAAATTCAGCGCGGGAGAATGGGAGTTTTGTTTTATCAAAAACACCCAAGTTGGGAAGTAAGGATGATGATTCAAATGACTGTTTTGCACCAAATCCTGTGGGGATTTTTATCATTAGGTGGGATGCTAAACGAGCGAACGATGGCTCCTTTTTTACAATGGTTGATTGACCAAGGAAAGCCGCAGCTAGCTTTAGAAATTGCTCGGATTTTTCTGAATTGGTATAACGTGAAAGCCGTGTACGCCGCTTGCGGGGAATTGCAGACCGAGACAAAGATACCATAAATCAGCCCCACCCCGCAAATAAAATATAAGATATTGTAGGAGTTTTTCAGGGCCCATTGGTGTCAACTTAAGCTCATAATTAGTAACAGTATACTGTTTGAGAATTATGCCTACACTGCCCTAGCGCTGCTTAAGAAGGGGAATTTAGGGAACTCAAGACTTGGATACCAACCAGAAAAACCAAGAATTTTAGTCTTAAGTTGACACCTATGTTCCGGCCTGTTTTAATTAACCTTTCCACTGAGGATATCTACTGAAAAAACACAACACAAAGCCACCCGATAAAGGGAGGCAAAACCGGGTTATAGAAATTGTAAAAGTTTGACCTTTAATCAAAATTCCTTGCTTAGCCTGTGATTTGAGGCATCGATGCTGTTTTCTCACTCGGCTCCGAGAATTTGAGCCACCAACATTTTCAAACGAGCATTGTTTTTGATATAATGACAGATAATTTAGGAGTGTGCTAGAGGGCCAATAGTTGTGCTGGTTTATCTGAGAGTGTTAGCTACAAGCGGTTAATGACTTTAAAAATATTCCCACATATACAACTTGAATAGTTTGAGGGTCTGCTGTGAATACAACTGACAATAAAAATCCAAGACTAGAAACACTTAGACTTGAAAACACTGTCTTACAAGAAAATATTTTAATGGTGGACGACCATCCAGAAAGCTTGCGGCTTTTATCCCAGCTTTTGTCTAAGCGGGGATATAAAGTGCGACCGACACGAGATGGCAAATTGGCTCTTAACTTTGCTATGTCGAGTCCACCAGACTTGATTTTGCTGGACATCATGATGCCCGGTATGGATGGCTATCAAGTCTGCGAACAGCTAAAAGCTTGTCCGCAAACCAAACATATTCCTGTGATTTTTATTAGCTCTTTAAATGAAGTATTTGATAAAGTGAAAGCTTTTTCGGTTGGGGGGGCAGACTACATTAGTAAACCCTTTCAAACAGAAGAAGTGGTGAGCCGGGTCGAAAATCAACTGCTTCTGAGCCGTCTTTATAAACAAATTTTAGCACAAAATGCGCGGCTGCAAGCAGAAATAGAAGAACGCAAGCGGATCGAAGCACAACTCCGAGACAGCCAACGCTGGCTGTCTGCTGTAATTCAAACACATCCTAATCTTTTGTACGTTTCCGATTTGATTGAACAGCGAACTTTGTATATCAACCGCGAAATCTATAGCGATATTGGCTATTCTTTTGAAGAAATCCAGCAGATGGCAGGAGGATTTCTTCCTAACTTAATACACCCTGACGATTTGCCAGGATTCTCAGAACACCTCAGCAGGATTGAGGCAGCAAAAGACGGTGAAAGCTTTGAGTGTGAGTACCGAATTCAGCACAAAAATGGTGAATATCGGTGGTTTGTTAGCGTGGATACCGTGTTTGCCAGAACAGCAGACGACAAACCTTGGAAAATTTTGGGGACGGCTACTGAAATTAGCGATCACAAACAAGCAGAACTCGAACTTAAAACAGCTTTAGCTGCTTTGGAACGGCAAATCAAACAAAGATTTCTGATAGAAACAATTACTCTAGAAATTCGATACAGCTTAAATCAAGATCAAGTTTTTCAAACAGCTACTGCCCAAATAGGTCGAATTTTCAATGCTGATTGCTGCTTGATTCACACTTACACAGAACACCCAATTCCCAGAATGGTTAATGTTGCTGAGTACAGAAAAACCGCATCCAAACCGCTTTTAGATTTAGAAATTCCCATACAGGGCAATCCTCACCTTCAGTTTTTATTGTCCCAAGATCAAGCTGTAGTTTCTGACGATGTTTTTTCCGAACCGCGGCTAGAAAACGTCCGAGATTTGTGCAGTCAAATAGGTTTGAAATCGATGATATCCGTCCGCACTTCCTACCAGGGAAAAGCTAACGGAATGATATGCTTGCATCAGTACGATCGCCCCCGCCACTGGACGCAGGAGGAGATCACATTATTGAGCGCTGTGGCGGCACAGATGGGAATTGCGATCGCTCAAGCCAATCTTCTCGAACAAGATAAACAACAGCGACTTAAACTTCAACAAAGCGAAGCTAGTCTAGCAGCAGCCCAGAAAATTGCCCATATCGGCAGTTGGGAATTTGATTTAGTCACCAATAAACTTACTTGGTCAGAAGAAGTCTTCCGCATTTTTGGTCTTGACTCAAGTGCAACTGAACCGACATCTGCCAAACTTTTAAAGATGTGTCATCCCGACGACCGAGAATTATTTCAACAAACAGTCAGCCTAACTATCTCACAAGGCATTGCCTACAAAAGAGAGTTTCGATTTTTGCATCCTAGCGGTCAAATTATATACGTGGAAGGAAGGGGAGAAGCTGTTTTTAGCGAAACCGGGGAAGTAATAAAACTGTTGGGAACAGTGATGGATATTAGCGATCGAAAACAAGCCGAAGCAGCTTTGCAAATTAGCGAGGAACGTTTTTATCTGGCATTTGAAGGCAGTGCCATGGGCTTGTGGGATTGGAATCTTGCCACGGGAGAAGTCTATTTTAATCCGCGGTGGAAAATGATGCTGGGATATGAAGTAGAGGAAATAGTAAATAGTTTTGCATCCTGGGAGAAACTGGTACATCCAGAGGATTTGTCTCCGGCTAAAGCAGCGCTAAATGCTCACCTGCAAGGCCAAAATCCTACTTACGAAGTGGAATTTAGGATGCTGACAAAATCCGGCGAGTGGAAGTGGATTTTAGCTCAAGCGAAGGTGATGGAACACGACGCTTCGGGAAATCCTTTGCGGATGACGGGTACGCATATTGATATTAGCGATCGCAAACAAGCCGAAGTAGATTTGCAATTTAGCGAACAGCGAGAACGAGAAAAAGCGAAACAGTTAGAAAAAACTCTGGCAGACTTAAAAAAGGCTCAATCTCAGCTTATTCAAGCCGAAAAAATGTCAAGTATTGGGCAAATGGTAGCGGGAGTAGCCCATGAAATTAATAACCCCATCAGCTTCATCTACGGCAATATTATTCCCGCCGCACAGTACGCTCGCGATTTGGTAAAATTGATCGAACTCTACCAGCAATACTATCCCGAACCCGTTCCTGAAATAGAGGAAGAATTGGCAGAAGTCGAGGTAGATTTTATTGCTGGCGATTTCCCGAAAATCATGGCTTCAATGCAAGAAGGTGCTAACCGAATTAAGCAGATAGTCCTGTCGTTGAGAAACTTTTCGAGACTTGACGAAACAGAGCGCAAAGTCATAGATATTCATGAAGGGATAGAGAGCACTTTGGTGATTTTGCAGCACCGCTTGCAGTCACAGCCAAAACGTCGGGAGATTCAAGTTATTAAAAATTATGGGAACCTGCCCAAAGTCGAGTGTTATCCGGCTCAATTAAACCAGGTATTTATGAATTTGCTGGTGAATGCGATCGACGCTATGGAAGAGTCATCAGCCCACTGTACTTGCAAAGTTAATCAGATTCGCATTGTTACTGAAGTCAGCAGCGAAAATCAAGTGTGCGTGCGGATTTTTGACAGCGGGCCCGGTATCCGTCCCGAAGTTCAGTCAAGGATGTTTGACCCATTTTTTACTACCAAACCGATCGGCAGTGGCACTGGTTTGGGGTTATCGATTAGTTACCAAATTGTTAAAGACACCCACGGTGGTAAGCTAGAGTGTCATTCAGAAGTTGGTCGGGGAACAGAATTTGCGATCGAACTGCCGATTTCGCAAAAGTTGAAAGTTAAAAGTTAAGATAAGCTGTTAAATGATGGGCGGTAAATTAACCATAATTCTAGTAGGGGCCGGTTGACCAACCATCTATAATATAAGCCAGAAATGAGCCTAAAGCCGCCCAGACCGTCAGATTGGGGGCAATTGCAACGGATATCATATTAATGGTCTATCAGAACCTATTTTAGAGTGCGTCATAACCTGACATTTTCTCCAGTATTTCCTGCGAACGGTCTGTCATATCATTTCCGGTTACACTCATACATGATGTTGACTGTTGACGGTTGACTGTTCACGGCGTCAACAGTCAACCGTCAACAGTCAACAGTGAACTCGAATTTACTATTCCGATGCTAACGGATTTGATATCATTGAGTGTAATCTCATCCTAAACATGATATAATAAAGAGTTAGCCTTTTGAGGCTCCAGACGTTGCGCTGCTAAAATTAGTAGTGAATATTACAGTTGCTATTATACAAACTCTGTCAACATACGTCTGCTGTAGCGTCTACCACATTTTAACTGAATTATGACTGACTCAATTCGCTTCCTCATGTGTGCTCCCGACCACTACGATGTGGATTACGTGATTAATCCGTGGATGGAGGGAAATGTCCACAAATCATCGCGCGATCGCGCCGTCGAACAGTGGGAAAAACTCTACCACGTCCTCAAAGAAAACGCCGTGGTAGACCTCGTACCGCCCGAAAAAGGCTGGCCGGATATGGTTTTCACCGCCAACGCAGGCTTACTTTTAGGCAATACCTTCGTCCTCAGCCGTTTCTATCACAAAGAACGCCAAGGCGAAGAACCCTATTTCAAAGCATGGTTTGAAAGCAAAGGTTTCACCGTGCACGAACTCCCGAAAGACTTGCCGTTTGAGGGCGCTGGCGATGCTTTACTCGATCGCGAAGGACGCTGGTTGTGGGCCGGATACGGCTTCCGTTCCGAACTCGACTCGCACCCGTTACTAGCAAAATGGCTCAACATTGAAGTGCTTTCGCTGCGTTTAGTTGACGAACGTTTCTATCACCTAGACACCTGTTTTTGTCCCTTGACAGGCGGCTATTTACTCTACTATCCAGCAGCATTTGACTCGTACTCCAACCGCTTAATTGAAATGCGAGTTGCGCCAGAAAAACGCATTGCCATTGAAGAAGCAGATGCCGCAAATTTTGCCTGCAATGCCGTCAATATTGACAAAATTGTGGTAATGAATAAAGTCAGTGATGCCTTAAAATCGCGCATCACTCAGGCCGGCTTTCAAGTAATTGAAACACCGCTGAGTGAATTTCTGAAAGCTGGTGGCGCTGCTAAGTGCTTGACACTGCGGGTAACAGAACCGGTGCAAGAAGATCGATCGGCAAACGTGATGGTAGAAAGCCGCACAATTCGCATGGAAGGTCACTTGCTTGACGCTGGTTTAATTAGTCGTGCTTTGGACTTAATTGTCGATCTCGGCGGCAGTTTCCAAGTTCTCAATTTCAATCTGGGAGAGCAGCGGCAAAGTACATCATCTGCCGACGTTAAAGTTTCGGCTCCTTCCCACGATGTGATGGAAGAAATGATGGGAATGCTGATTGACTTGGGTGCAGTTCCTCCGCCACAAGAGATTTGCGATGCTATTTTAGAGCCTGTAGTCCAAGATGGGGTCGGCCCGGACGACTTTTATGTGAGTACAATTTATCCCACGGAAGTGCGGGTAAACGGTCAGTGGGTGAAAGCGCAAAATCAGCGGATGGATGGTGCTGTTGCTATTACTGAAACTGCTAATGGCCCAGTGGCTAAATGCAAATTATTGCGCGACTTGAAAGTAGGAGAAAAAGTCGTTGTTGATGTGGTCGGCATCCGCACCATTCGCAAAACCGAATCGCGGGAACAGCGCAATTCGCAAGAATTTAGCTTTATGTCGGGCAGCGTTTCTAGCGAGCGCCGCGTAGAATTGGTGGTGGAACAAGTAGCGTGGGAATTGCGCCAAATTCGCGATCGGGGTGGCAAAGTTGTAGTTACCGCAGGGCCTGTTGTTATCCACACCGGCGGTGGCGAACATTTAGCACATTTGATTCGTGAAGGTTACGTACAAGCACTGTTGGGTGGAAATGCGATCGCAGTTCACGACATGGAACAATCGAGCATGGGAACCTCTTTAGGGGTTGACATGAAACGTGGCGTAGCTGTGCGCGGCGGACACCGACATCACTTGAAAATAATTAACACTGTGCGGCGTTACGGGAGTATTGCAAAAGCTGTAGAAGCAGGCCTGGTTACTAATGGTGTGATGTACGAGTGCGTGAAGCATAATATACCGTTTTCTCTTGCCGGTTCGATCCGCGATGACGGGCCACTTCCTGACACACAAATGGATTTAGTTAAGGCTCAAGAAGAATATACCGAACTGCTGCGCGGTGCGGATATGGTGCTCATGCTGTCGTCTATGCTGCACTCAATTGGTGTGGGAAATATGACGCCGGCGGGTGTGAAGATGGTCTGTGTGGACATTAATCCGGCGGTGGTGACGAAATTGAGCGATCGGGGTTCGATCGAATCTACGGGAGTTGTTACCGATGTGGGATTATTCCTAAGTTTGTTGGTGAATCAATTGGATAAATTGACCAGCCGCCATCATGTAACTCAATCTGTTTAGATTTAGCTAGTCTACTCGTTACCAGGCTCTTCCTGGTAACGCAGATGCGGAGGCTGTGGAATTAAGAGATTTAACCACAGAGGGCGCAGAGAACGCAGAGGGAGATCCCAGAGAGATGAATAATTCCGATGAAGCGCGGATTTGATATTAATATTGCAATAAAAAACCTCAGACCCGCAAGTCTGAGGACCGGAGTTCCTGAAAATCGTCACTTCTTACTATTGTCGCTAACAAACACCCGAACATACAAGAGGGGTGTAACCCAGCACGGCAGCTTGTGGCAGATAGAGATTGCTTCGTGACTCGGAAGGCGAAAGCAATTTTTAATTCAACACTTCACGAAAGCAAAACAATTATTCTCGCCATTTACATATCTGGGTTGATAATTGTGCTTTAGGATGGGAGTCTGTCCTCGATCGCAATATAAGGAGCACCGTGAGTCCCCGTATATATTTGAGTCGGGCGGTAAATGCGGTTTGCCTCTAGCTGTTCCTTCCAGTGGGCCAACCAACCAGCAACACGGGCGATCGCAAAAACCGGTGTAAATAAGTCCAGCGGAATTCCCATTTTTCGGTAAACCAGACCAGAATAGAAATCTACATTTGCATAAATTCCTTTCTGACCCAATTTCTCTTCAACAACTTCTTCCAACTTGACAGCAATGTCGTAATAATCGTCGTGACCGAAGTTCTCAAACAACTGTTCCGCTAACCTCTGAAGAATAGTTGCTCTCGGATCTTTCACCTTGTAAACTCGGTGACCGAACCCCATGATTTTGTCCTTATTTGCAACGCTCTTCTCGACAAAAGCCCGCACGTTTTCTACCGAACCAATTTGCTCCAACATATCAATCACTTCTTCATTAGCTCCCCCGTGCAGCGGGCCAGCCAAAGTGCCAACTGCTGAAGCAATCACTCCGTAAGGGTCTGTCAGTGTCGAAGCTGTTACCATTGCCGAAAATGTAGAGGCATTAATTGTATGTTCAGCGTGGAGAGTCAGACAAGTGTCAAAAATGCTAGCTAACAGCGGATCGGGTTCTTGCTCGTTGAGCATATAAAGAAAGTTAGCCGAGTAGTTCAAGTCATCCCTCGGCCGCACCGGGTCATTTCCCCGTCGCATTTGCTGGAACGCTGCTACCATTGTGGGAATCTTAGCTAGCAGCCGCACGACAGCTTCTCTAATGTATGCTGGGTTAGCCAGAGCTCTGCGCGAGTAGAACAAGCCCAGAGCGGCCGCTGAAGCTTGCAGGGCGTCCATGGGATGTCCTCTTTCTGGAAAGCATTTCATCATGTCCCGGATGCGATATTTGATCCGGCGGTGATAGCGAATTTCATGCTCGAAAGCTTCGAGTTCTTCCTTTGTCGGAAGTACCCCCCAGATTAATAAATATGAAGTTTCGAGAAAGGAACTTTTCAGTGCCAGTTCCTCGATGCTAATCCCGCGATATTCCAGCAACCCTTTTTGTCCATCGACGTAGCTAATGCTGGACAAGGTGGCGGGAACACCTTCTAAACCTGGTTTGAATTCGCCGACGACCATTGCGATACCGTTTTGTGTGAGTTCAATCTACTAAAAGTACATTACCAGAAACGAAGATAGTGTCGCAGTCTTAACAAATAATCATTTAATTGGGGTTCAGAAACCGGGTTTTTCAACAGACAGCCCGATCGCACCGCTGCGTATTGTCGCCCCTCAAACCCAGTTGCGCCGTCCCAGAATGCGGTTTTAAGAGGGCTGGCACGTCCTGTTAATGTCGGGGCGATTCGCGGTTTCTAGTGCAGCAAAAACTTGGGCGCAGTTAGCCAAAACATTTGGCTGCGGCCCACTGGGGAGCCTGTTTCGGGGAGGATTAAACCGATGATACCTGCTTTTTTGAGGATGAGGGCATCTTGCGATCGAGCCCAAAGCAAAGTTTCTGCCCAGTGGCCCAAATCAGGTTGGTGGCCCACCAGGGCCAAGCTGCGGCTACCTATTTCCTGCCACTGTTTGTACCACTCCAGCCAGTTCCCGATGTCTCCTGAAGGTGCGAGAGTGGCGGATTCTTCTATTTGGGAACTCAAACCGACTGTTTGCAGGATTTGGGCGGTTTGCTGCGCGCGCAGTAGGGGACTGGTGAGAATCAGGTCAAACTGAATTTCGAGTTCGTACAGCCGCTGGGCAATTTTCCGGGTTTTACGATCGCCCTCTTTAGTCAGCGGGCGTTCTGAGTCTGTATCATATTCTTCGGGTGCGGCTGCGATACCGTGGCGGATTAGATAAATAACCATATATCAATACTTCCAGGCATTTTATCCCGTTTTTATAGGAGCAATCTAGGATCTACCTACCTTTTGCCTATTCTACAACTGCATTGAAATCTGGCGCCGTCATCTGGTTGGCGCTTCTGTAGCGATCGCGCCCTTGTCGTTTCGCATCATATAATGCTCGATCGGCGAGGGCAACGAGTTCATCCGGTGATATTCCCGCAGTGGGAATCACAGTTGCCATTCCCATGCTAACGGTCACGATCGAGCTGACATCAGATTGCTCGTGAGGAATTGCCAAATGTCGGATTGCCTCTCGGATCGACTCAGCAACCGCGATCGCGCCAGCAGCATCCGTATTCGGTAGGATAGCAGCGAATTCTTCGCCCCCGTAACGTGCAAACAGATCCGATGAACGTTTAACCGCTTGTGCAGCCGATGAAGCCACTTGCACCAAACAAGTATCCCCAGCTTGATGTCCGTAGCAATCGTTATATCGCTTGAAATAATCTACATCCAACATAATCAACGAAAGCTGTTGTTTCCCCTGCATCAGCCGGTGCCATTCCGACTGCAATCGCTCATCAAAACAGCGGCGGTTTGCTACTTGTGTTAACCCATCTGTCGTAGCAATTAATCTTTCTTGTTCCGCCCGGTGTCTGAGCATCTCCTCTGCCTGCTTGCGTTCTGTAATATCAGCAAAAGTTGTTACTACCCCATAGGGTTGAGACTGATTCATTTGGAACAGCGGTTGAGAATTAATCGAAATCCAAGTCAGCGTTTTATCCGATTTGTGAATGCCCATCACCACATTTGATAGCGGTTTTCCCGTCTGTAGGGTGATCGTTGCCGGATGCTGTTGGCCTGGGAAGGGAGAGCCATCTTCCCGAACGGTTCGCCAGTCTAAATCTATGGATGTACGCCCCATCATTTGTTCGGGGGTCAGCCCTATAATCCTTTCGGCACTAGCATTACAGGTAGTAATTTGTCCGTCTGCTAGCTGAAGTACGATGCCTTCAGTCATGCTTGTAATCACAGAACGATACCGTTCCTCGCTCTCCTGCAATTGACTCAGGAGAATGTTTTTAGCATCAAACTCTGAAGCCAGATGCAGGCTACCCCCCAAAAACCCCGCCATCAGTTGTAAGGTCTGGATATCTGACTCTGTAAAGGCACAGGGTCTAGCTGAAACAACTTTTAAGACGCCAACCCGATCGTCCTGATAGAACAAGGG
Organism: Microcoleus sp. N9_B4; assembly: GCF_036701635.1. Classification (NCBI taxonomy): domain Bacteria; kingdom Bacillati; phylum Cyanobacteriota; class Cyanophyceae; order Oscillatoriales; family Microcoleaceae; genus Microcoleus; species Microcoleus sp. N9_B4. The sequence continues at coordinate 196,782 of NZ_JAUBRC010000002.1, forward strand.
AACAACCACCAGTGACCGGATACCAATGCGCTGACAGGCAGACTGCTCCACCCGTGTATCGGTTTCTGAATCATCGCAAAGCATGATTTGGCCGGTCGCAATACATTTTCCCGATAAACTTGTCCCTACTTTGATCCGTAATCCCACATAGGCGCTGGCGATACCGCTCGCTGCCCGATACACCAACTCATCCCCTTCCAGCATTTCAATCACGGCCCCATCGGCACCGAGCGATTTTTGAGTTCGATCGGTAATCACCGCCATCACTGCATCCAGGTTAGGATTGCGGATGGCGATTTCCTGTTGGGTGGCAATCACCATGGCCAGACGCTCGAACTCTTGTTGCAATGCTGCTTCTGCTTGCTTGCGATCGGTGATATTTTTCATAAAGCAGTGATGCCCGATCGATCGCTCCTGCGAGTCGTAGGCTGCCAACATCACCAATTGCTTGTAAAAAATCGAGCCATCTTTCCGGATACCCCGGGCCTCAACCTCCACTCGGCCCTCGGCTAGCATTTTTTGATAAGCGGCCATCATCCTGTCGCAGTCTTCGGGATGAACTGTTTTCTGCCAATTCATACCAACCATTTCTTCAGGCTGATAACCTGCTATATTCGCGTAGGCTTGATTAACGTTGATGTACCGTCCGAAAATATCCACCCGCGAGATGCCTTCGACGGCATTAGCAAGAGCTGTACTCAATTCTCTGAGTTCTGTTTCCGCCTGCACCAGATCCGTAATGTCTTGGGATGTACCAAACAACCGAATGACTTTTCCCTCTGCATTGAGTTGGACCTGTCCTCTGGCTTCGGTATGGCGGATAGAACCATTCGGACCCACGATTTTGAGGCGCAATAGATAAGGCTGCCCGTGAGTGAGTGCTCGTTGAACTAACATGTGTAGCTGTTTGGCACTTTCGGGATGGTAAAGCCGCAGGTTTTCTTCATAGGTAGGTTCGCCTAGGGCCATGTCGCGTCCCACAATCTCGAAGAGTTCGGGAGACCAGGTAATTTTACCCGTAATTGCGTCCCATTCCCAGTTACCGATGTGGGCAACCCGCTGGGCTTCTGACAAGCGGGTTTCACTCTTTTGCAGGGCTGTTTCTGTCTGCTGCCGATCGGTAATATCCTTTTCGTTCACGAGCAACATCGGGTTGCCTGTTACCGGGTCGTTGGTACAGCGCACGTCCATCCCATGCCAGCGAATTCCCGCCAGAGTAATCACTTGAGCCTCCGTGCTAAAGACCTCACCGGACTTAAGAACTGCCATTGCTCGCTCTGCTACCTGAGAGTCAACAAAGTGACTCACAAAAGCATTATCGGTCGCAGAGCCAGGATGCAGCGCATCCCCGTAACAGCGCAAGGCCGCCGGGTTTTGCAGCAGCGGCACACCTTCGAGGGTGTACAGCGAAACCATCAGCGTGGTGTGTCGGATTGCCTCGATCGATCGCAGGGTTTCCGGTTCGATTTGAGGAGCGGTTTCGACCTTACCCTCCACCAGGATGGCCAAACCCCCGCTATCAATCCTGATGCCAGAGCACCGACAGCAGACAGAAACGGGCTCACCGCCCGGATAAAACGTCCACTGCTCGGACAAGGTTTGGCCTTGCTCAAACTGCGGCAGATAGCTCTGCAAGCGACTCCGAGTAAACTCTGACAACATATCCCTAAAGTTGTTGTGGCTCGCGAGTTGCTGCCGCGTGGAAGCATCCCACAGGTACAAGGATGCTTGGTTTGCCCACCGGATTTGCCAATCCTCAATATCAAATATCCAGATCGGGTTTTGTAACAAGTCAAAGGCTTTGAGGTGGACAATATCGCCACTCAGGGAACAGGCAAACTCTGGTTGTAGACAATTTTGATGATTGACTCTTGGCGCGCTTTCTGTATTCGGAGCAGTTGGATTCGGTTCTGTTTCGAGTTCCGGCGGTTGGTTGAGCCCGATCGCCGGGCGGTGAGATTCCAGATGCCGCATCCTCAAACCGATGTGCACTGCAACCTGTTGCAGGATCTGAACGTCGAGAGGTTCCCACTGACGCGGACTTCGGCAGTGATGAGCAATCAACAGTCCCCAAAGCTTCGGAGATTGCTGCTGTTGGCCATCTAGCAAGATTGGCGCAACTAAATTTGCCTGAACTTGGAGGCGATCGAGCAATTTGACCTCACAAGCTTGAAGATCACCGCTGTGAATATCAGAAATGCTGCTCGTGTGTCCGTGGCTGTAACGCTCTACCCAGGTGGCTTCAAAGCAAGGATCATAAATCTGTTTTCCTAGGGTTCGCGGCCACTGGGCATCAACCGATTCCGCAAATACTACGCCATCTCTATGCGGTAGGAAGCGATAAATAATCACGCGATCGGTTTGCAGCAGCACCCTGGTTTCTTCTACCGCACATTGCAAAATTGTCTCCAGAACCCCGAACTCGTTGAGTTGAAGTGCAATTTCTGAAACTTTTTTTATAATTTTCTCTAATGACCAAGAGAAAGTCTGTTTTGTAGACATCTCCGTGTTCCTTTTTTTGTGAAGCTATTTTATACTATTCTAACCCGCGACAAATAAATATTATAATTTGTTTTAAATCGTAGCAACTGGTTGTTTTGTTGAGAAACGAAACGAACACTTTATGTGGGAAGCAAGACTTTTTTGAAATACTACAATTCCTTTGGTATGTGAGTTGGCCAGCAATTTATGTTTCCCCTCTCTATTTGGCTTATTGTACGGCGCTTTTTTCTAAATATTTAGCGAAATTCTCCTGCACGAACTCGAACAATTTGTGATTTATTTAGCGAATTTATAGGGAAAGGTAAAAAAAGCTCAACATATAAAAGTGTTATGATTTAAGAATTCTGTAGTGAAGTTTAGTAAACTAAATAAAACTAAGTTAGACCCGAAACCTGGGTTTTTACCAAAATACTTCATTGCATCCCTTGACAAGAGTTAAAAAAACGGTTTATTGGGTGTGTATTTTTGGGAAATTGGGAGAAAATTTATTGTTGTTAGTCCTAGACGGATCAACCATTTTTTTTAACCCCTTATACCAATTCACTATGAAGCTGCATTTAATATAACGCTAAGGATATAGTTCCAACCCGAAAGACATCAGCCTCATTTAGTGTATCTTCATAGTGAATTGGTATTACTTGGTTCAAACCCTCAATAAGAGTTAAAAAACCCGGTTAATGAGAGTTGGAGTGCGTCGATGACTGATTGTCAAGTTGAGATTCCCGGAATGAGAAAAAAACACGGCAACACCTGGTAGCAACCGGCTGTCGAAAAGCGATCGCATTCCCAGGCTGTTGCTGGAATCAAGACCGCACCTAGAAACTCCAGAGTTAATGGTCGTAAACAGGATTGTCTTTAGGACTAATTAAATGCAGCAACTTTTGCTTTATCTGATCATCGAATACTTCCCATTTCAGCCTTGCATAATCGCTCTTCTCATTCCCGCCAGAAAGAAATCCCACCGGAATTTCAAAACCTCCAGCTTGACTTCTGCCGCCACCAAAAAAGCGTCCTTGAGCATCTTGACCGAAGGCTTCTTTAATGAATTCGTCGGGGTCGAGAGTAAGTTTATTAGTTCGCAGCGAGCCAATTACTACTTCAATTTCTTCGTCTTTGTCGTGAACAATTGCGTAAACAACGGCTGTATGTACGTTCTCCTCTGTTACTAAAAAGTCCGCCGCTTGGGGAATAGAATCCCGATCGTCATAGCGGAGGTAGCCGATGCCGGCGATCGAAAAATTGTTCTGGACGGTGCGGTGTTTGAGCGATCGCTCGATCGCGTCCATCACCCACTTAGAACGAGACGACTGTAAAACGGCATTCAGCAACTGCGGGTCATAAAACCGGCTCAAATAAGCCGCAGCTAAAAAGTCCTCTTCCTGAGCTTGTCTGAGGGCGATCGTATCCGATCGCAAACCGTGCATCAAAGCTGTAGCACACTTGATATGCAGACTGACGCTGGCGTCGAGAGTTAGGAGTCCAGACTGTAAATACTCGGCAAAAATCGTGGCTGTAGCGCGGATTTGAGGACGCAAATCGGTAAATTCTGCGTTCATTTCCCCCTGCAAATTGTGGTGGTCGATGACGGCGGCGATCGGAACTCCAGCCGCTAAAATATACTCGGTTAAGTTACAAGTCGTCCCTTGATTGTCGATGAAAGCGCAGCCCTGAAACACCGACAAATCCTTAGTTTTTACTGTTTCCAGCGTCCACCGCTGCAACGGCAACCCTGTCAATTTAACTAAGGCAATATTTTCTTGGTGGCTGAGGGCGCCGGCGTAGATAATCTCGCAGAGGATATCATACTGTTCGGCGATTAATTTGTAAGTCCAAGCGCTTGAAAGTGCGTCGGGATCTGGAAAATCTTGCAGCAATATTAATTGGCGAGTGCCTTTGTGCCGATCGAACATTTGGCGCAATTGCTCGACTTTGCGATCGTGCAATTCCTCGCGGAGACGGCCGCGATTCTCTTCGGAAGCAACTTCGGCTTTGCTGCGCCGTTTCCCCGGCGCACTCACTGCGGGTACAACCTCGCTGCTGGGCTCAAGTTCACCTTCGCGGTTGCCGGATGTTTCATCGGAATTGTTAGGGGGATGGTCTTTCATCGTTGAAAATTAACAATTTAACTATTTCAGGATTTGCACGACATTCGATCTTAAACCCGGTTTCTTTGTAGAGGGCTTGTTGTCAAAGCCAATACTTTTTACTAGAAACCTGATTTAAGAACGCAAATTATCTGTTTAATTTTTTAATTCATCCAGAGAGTGTGCGTTGCCGGGAACGAAGCAATCTCAGAACTCATAACTCCCGCAAAAAACCCCCGCGCTTGCGCTGACAGGGGTTTTAAAGGCCTATTACATATTTTTGCCATTCTTTGTGCATACCACTCTTAACGTGTTTAGTCACTTCAAAATAAAGACCGCTGTGAGGTTTCCTCGGCGGATAGCGCAGCGGCATTCCCGCTTCTTTCGGCGTGCGGCTGCCTTTATTGACATTGCAGCGCACGCAAGCGGTGACGAGGTTTTCCCAACTGTCCCCTCCTCCGCGCGATCGGGGAATGACATGATCGAGGGTTAAATCGTCCCCCGTATAACTACAGTATTGACAAGAGTGTGCATCCCGGTGCAAGATGTTCCGGCGGGTTAGCGGAATATCCTTATAGGGAACTCGGACGTAATGCCGCAGTCGGATCACAGTTGGTAGCGGGAAGTTTGGCGCAATAAATTTCCCGTTGTGTTCTACCTGTTCTGCTTTTCCTTTCAGCAACAAAACTACCGCCCTTCGCCAATTGGTGATGTTAAGGGGTTCGTAGGAGGCGTTCAGCACCAGAACATTGCCCATTGTTGATTATTAAAGAGAATATTTTTTTCGATGTTAACACAGGTTCCACTTTAGGTGGGAGGGCATCAGGAACAGCGAGGCTCAGCAAAAAACGCTGAAAAACCACTCCTTTACCCTATACCTTGGCGCCTGCGCCCCCTAGGGCTGCATCTATTTTCTGCCTTTGGTGTTTGTCAGCGAGCTTTTTTCCCGGAGTTTTGGCTGAGATGAGGCCAGTGTGTGCGATCGCAAAAATTTGCAGAATTAATTTTATTTTTTTCCCTAAATGCCTAATCTTCCCGGCAACAAACAGTTTAACTTTTTAGACTATTAGTAACCTTAAATGAAAAAGCTTATTACTGCTCATGAAATTTCGGCTCTTAAAGTCAGCTTTTAGCGCGTCAATTATTGCCCTTGCTGCTCCGATTTTAGCAAACAGTCCAGCCTTTGCCCAAGCGCCTTCATTCTTCTGCGGCGCGGCTGGCGGCCGCCCCGCTACAATTGCTGTCCAACAAGGCAAAAATATTCCCGTTATTTTGTGGCTAGCTGATAACTATTTCAATGAATCAGGAGAAGATGCGATTACTCGGTGTACCAGAGTCTCAGGAATTCTCAACAACTCGCAACCGCAAGGAAGCTGGGAGAATATTGTCACCGCAGGTTCATCGCCCACCGGTCAACTAATTATTTGTGCAGCTAATCCTCAAGACGGTTCCTGTAGATTATTATATCAAGTACCCAAAGGGCAAAATCCCGAACAAGCCCGACAAGAACTCTTAAAAAGAGTTACAAATCCTAATGTAAGTGTTTCGCCTGTTAAAGTAAATTGATAATCATTAGTAGGGACATGGCATTGCCCATAGGTGTCAACTTAAGGTACAACCAATAGTCCGGCAGGGGTTGAAACCCCTGGCGGACTAGATGGATGACTAACTGACTTGGCGGGCTGACAGCTTAAGTTGACACTAATGGGCATTGCCGTGTCCCTAGTTGCAGATAGTTGAAACTCTGGTAAAATACTTCGGTTGAGTGGTGAAAAAATTGCAGCTTTGCTTTAGCAATTCTTCTAACCCTTCAACCTGCCTCAGCCAGACCGTGCCGTTGCTTCCAGCTACAGCAATTTGCTTTCCGTCTCGACTCCAACTGACACTAACAACATTCTCATCGAACTCAAATTGAGCAACCTGCCGCCCCGCTAAATTCCACAGCCGTACAGTCTTGTCAATTCCCACTGTAGCAAGCCGTTCTCCGTCGGGACTAAAACTAATTGATTTCGCATCAAAATGCAAGGTTTGAAATTCCTTAACTAATTCTTTTTCTGACAGATTCCACAGCCCAACTTTGCCATTCAATGTTACTGTAGCAAAGCGATACTGGTGTTGAGCTGGAGTGAAACTGAGCCCAATTGCCTGAACAGGCAGTGTTTTTTTCAGCTTGCCCGACAAATTCCAAATTCGCACTGTTGAGTTGCCATCTAAAGTAGTTATGAAATCGCCCTTTGGGCTAAAATTTACACTTCTCACTAAGCCGTTGTGACCTGGGAGTTTCCGGCTAGACGATACTAATTGTGGCAGTTTAGACAAATCCCAAATTGCAGCATAGCTGTCTATCCCCGCAGCCGCTAAGAACTTTCCTTCGGGACTAAAACTGATGCTGGTAACAGAGCCTTTAATTCCTTTCAAAGTAGAAATGTTTTTACCTGATAAATTCCATATTTTAACTGTGCTGTCCCTTCCGGCGGTCGCTAAAAATTTACCATTCGGGCTAAAGTTTACCATATTAACTGACTGCTGCAAAGCTTTCCATTCAGCAATTTTTTGCCCGGAAAAGTTCCACATCCGAACTCGATCGTCTATTCCTGCCGTTGCTAAAATTTGCGTGTTTTGGCTAAAACTGACGCTGGTAACTGCACCTTTATGAGCTTGCCAAGTTATCTTTCTTGGCGGACTTAATGAGGCTTTAATCTGCTGTGTTTCACTAATTTTATCGAGAATTATTTGTAATGCTAACAGCGGTCTAGTTGCCGGGTATTGTTCTAGCTTAGGTTTGTTTTCAACCAAGGTTTTTAATTTTTTTCCGGAGGCGATCGCCCTCAGTAAAGCTTCTGATAAAGCTTCGGTGTTTTCTGTTTTTTGAGATACCGCTAACAATAAAGCATCGCTGCCATTTTGTTCGATTTCAATACTTGCTTGTGCTAATTTAAACCGCTGGTAAGCGAGAGTTGAAAAGCCGATCGCCGCCAGTAACGATGCTGCCAGTACCGCAGAACCGATGCCGATCCACTGTTTTGCTTTTTGTTTGGCAGAGTCAGCTTCACTCAAAGCTTTTTCGGCATCACAGACAGCTTTTTTGGTTTCGAGTGTAGCTGAATGCAGCAGTTGATTTTGGTCGCTCAAAATAACTTTCTGGCTAGCCGTCAAAAACTGAAAATCTTCGTTTCTCAAACTTTTTCCTGCTGCCCAAACTAATGCTGACTGCAAATCATCTCCTCGCAACAGTTGGGAATCATCTTCACAGCTAGAATTTAGCCAGACTTTGATCGCTTCCGAGTAAGGCGAGAGTTTTTCTAATTTTTCTTCAATTAATTCTTTGTTAAATACAGCATCATAAATCGGATTAGAAATTGTTAATTTTTCCCCGCGCTTAACGATTAATCCGCTTAATCGCAACTCCATTTGTTCGGCACTACCATCGGGGACAATTTCAGTTTGTTCTAAAATTTGCTGATACAATCCCAGTCTCCTGACAATCCGTTGGTTTTCTCTGAAAAGCCGATCGCGAATTGTGGACAAATGTTCGGGCACATCTTGAGATTCCCAATTCTCCACTATTTTCAAGCGCACTACCTTCTCCACCCACTCTTTAGAAGGGTGAATTTGATCTTCCTCCCCCTCTTGGCAAGCGGTGGCAGCATCTTTCTCCCCCCCTTGCCAAGGGGTAGCAGCATCTTTCTCCCCCCCTTGCCAAGGGGTGGCAGCATCTTCCTCCCCCCCTTGGCAAGGGGGGGCTGGGGGGGGTGAATTCGGGATTAATTGTGGATTTTCCAACAATAGTTTGCACAGCTTTTGAGTCAAAAAAGGCTGCCCGCCCGTCCAATACAATACTTCTCTCAAAACTTCATTAGGGCTGTCTGTCAGCTCTGCCAACCCCGCTGCTAGCGGTTGAGCTTCTGTTTCGTCAAAACCAGTTAATTCGATCGCCTTGCCAATATTAAAAGGGGTATTGCTGGTGGCATTTTGCTCGCGGCACAAATCCGTCGGCGATGCTACGCCTAAAAGGGCCCAAGTTAGGCGATCGAACTCTGAATTGTTGGCGCGCTTGTTATAGCACGATCGGATTAAGGCTAAAAAATCGTCGGCTGGAAAATCTAGGGCGAGAATGCTGTCGATTTCGTCAATAAAAATGACAATATTGCTGGAAATGTTGGGTAACAGTACGGTTTCGATGAATTCGCTCAATCTTTGAACCGGGGTTAAAAAATTGCGATCGCGCCACCAAGTCCGCACGTTGACAATATCCGACAGGTTAAAGTTATTTTCGAGAATGCGTAGCAAACCAGCATACCACTGTTCGGGAGTGACGCCGCGGTTGCCAATTTCCGAAATGTCGATCGCAGCACAAGCAATTCCTTCATTTCTCAGCCGCTGAATTGTCCGCACCTGCAAGCTAGATTTGCCCATTTGCCGGGAATTCAAAACATAACAAAATTCCCCGGCTTTCAATCCGTTATATAAATCGTCGTCTGCTTGTCGCTTCACATAATTGGGAGCGTTATTGGTGAGACTGCCGCCGACTTGATAGTAACTGGGCTTTGTGGTAAACTTCATAAAATCAAAAAGAATATTCAGCGGTTTAAACCGCTCAAGAGTCAAACGAAGTCCCTCTCTAAGAGACTAAAGAATCGAGGGGTTATTATAATTTTGTATGATTAATTGTACCACAATAAATGAATATATTTAATTAAATCTCAGATACAAATGGCTAAAAAAGTTGCTAGATGAGCCTTCTTCCTTCTTCCTTCTTCCTTCTTCCTTCTTCTTACAACATGAAAACTGATTGGACTGGATATAACGACGACAAAGACAAGTTAAGAACCGAAATTTGGTCTTCGCTGAAGCAGCAAGCCGCATCTATTGGCGATCCGTTTGGTCATATTCCCCACTTTGTCGGTGCTGATTTGGCGGCCGAAAGATTGGCAAGTTTACCAATTTGGCAACAAGCAAAAACGATTAAGTGCAATCCAGATTCGGCGCAAAATCCGGTGCGGATGCAAGCTTTGCAAGATGGAAAACGCCTGTATATGGCAGTACCGCGATTGACAGACGATCGCTGTTTTGTTGAGTTGACTGCTGAGGATTTGCAGAGGCAAAATGTATCTATTGCTGAAAGTGCGATCGCCCGCAAAGCACTTGATTGCGGAAAATTGGTAAGTTTTGCAGAAATGGAGCCAATTGATTTAGTAATAGTCGGCTGCGTAGCCGCGGCGCCCAACGGTGGAAGAACCGGGAAAGGTGCAGGATTTGCCGATTTGGAATTGGCTATGTTGAAGGAATTCGGGTTAGTACAAATCGATACGCCAATTGTGACAACAGTGCATCCTTTGCAAATAGTCGAAGATGTGCGTTTACCAATGCAAGCTCACGATTGGGCGCTGAATTGGATTGTTACTGCCCAGGAGGTAATTGAGACTAATACAAGTTATCCGCGTCCAATGGGGTTAAACTGGGATAGTATACGGCCGGAACAGTTGGAAAAAATTCCAATTTTGCGAAAGTTCAACGAACCGCGAAGGCGCGAAGGACGCGAAGAATGAAAGAAGAAGAAAAGGAAGAAGGTAATTTCATAATATATCTACTTTGTGGTGAACACGCGCCATGCAATGAAAGCAGTAAAACCTAGATAACCAAACACGGCTATCCAGTCTAGCCAATTATCGGATGTTATCAAAAAAATATCGTTCATGGGTATCATTCACCTGATTATTACTTGCCGCAGTTACGCATCAAATTTTACACGATCGCGCTTAAGTGCGATCTAAAATATTGCCGATACAGTTCGCACCTCGGCACGCACTCGTTCCCGTGCAATCTCACCAACCCCAAACTATCTAATTTAAACGCCTGCATAGCCTTTAATGGCACCGGAGAATCCGCCGCTGCAATCTCTCTCATTCCCTGCGCCAACTCTGGATATTCTTCTAAATTCCACAACTGCCGGCGCAAATGGTCGCTATAAATTCCAGCATCTGCGATCGCAGTTTCTTTTAATTCATCGAGTGTCAAATCCGATCGCGAAATGTGATATAATGCAACTCGCACTAAATACGGATGTCCGCCGACAATTGACATCAATTCCTCAACTTCGGCTTCCGACCAATTCAAGTTGTGGCGCGCTGCTAAATCTTGTATTTGCTGATGGTTGAATTCTGGCAAATCTACGGGCAGTCCGACGTTGAAAGGCGATTGATTGATGTTCATCGGGATGTAAACTTCGGTGGAGTGAACTACAATTAATCGCAGTTTTTTCCAGATGTCCCGCCGCTTCGATTCTTCGTGCCACGCCCGCAGCAGTCCTAAAAAGTCTTCGGCAATGTCGGGATATTGGAAAACGCGATCGATCTCGTCTAATCCTAAAATTAAAGGACTGTCGATTTGCGGCAAAATGTATTTTTCAAAGTAATCTTTGCAGTTGACTTTGCTGCCAAAAATCTCGTCCCAATAATCGTCTAATTGATTTGCTAAGTGCAACTCGCGGCCGACGTAAGCGCAAAACCATTTTAAAAATTTATCTAAGTCCGAGAATACGGCTTTATCTACTAACTGAAAAGTTAGCGGCACGGTGCAATAGCCTTGACGGGCTCCGTGATGCAAAATTCGGGCCATCAAGGAAGTTTTGCCCATTTGTCTTGGTGCTTTGATTCTAATTAAGGCGCTGGGCTGCACAATAGTTTGATAACAGCGTTCTTCGATGGGCGGGCGTTCTACATAAAATTGAGAAGCGACATCGACTTGTCCTCCCGGTAATTCCGGTTCGGCGGCGGGTAGAGGTATTTCGTCGCTGCTAATTTCTAATAGCTGTTTTTGTGTTAAATCTTCCGTTTCTTCTGTGACGGGTGCGGGTTGTTCTGCTAGTAAATTCAGAACCTCTTCGATAATAATTGGAGTGTCGGCGGTGGTTTTCCATTCCCTCTGTTTGATGCGGTACAGATAGCCCCGCAAATCGTGATTTAGAGGCGCGTTGAGGGGAAAGCCGACGCGGATGGGGAGAATTATTGGTTTCTTGTCAGGGCGGGAGTCTTGCAGTTCTTTTGCTTGCTGAACTTGATATGTTAGTAGTTCGCTTTGGTTTCCCGTTGGCGGCAACAGTAGCAGCAAATAATCGCATTCTTGGAGAAAAAAATTAATGCGATCGAACCAATTATCTCCCAATCTAATGTTATTTTCGGCTGTGAAAACTGTATGACCGATCGCGCTTAAGGCCGTTTCTAACTGTTTTCCCAACTCGCGATCTGGTTCGGCGCTGCGGTAGCTGACAAATACTTTAACAATTCTGCTGCTGCTGGCTGTTTCCCCCGCTGGCGGCAAATTGTCCAGCTCGTCTAAATTTTCCGGTTCCTCAAGTTTAGCCGATCGATGGTCGCTAGCAGCCAGAGTCATTTCAAAAGCCGCGAACAACTGCCGAATTTTACTCAAATCCGCACCTTCTCTACCCTGCTTAATTTTGCTGACTGTATCGGCACCGACGCCAGATTCAGCCTCGATTTCAGTCAGAGTACCTCTAATGTTATATCGGTCAGACCATTCTTGGAGCGCCTCGTTAAGTTTCTTTAAGCCAGAGGCAGTGAGAATGCGACCACGATCGCGTTTTGACTTGAGCACTTCGCTTGCACTGAAAGGGGAACGAATCTAGAAATTTTAACGCCTTAAGTTCCTATTTTGGGCGATTTTAAGGAAGATAATCAGCCAGCCGGAATTTAAGGGATTTTACTTGAAGAGGTTTTTGGGGCGATCGACTCCTCAAACTCTGTCCTGACAACGGCTTCAACAGTTGAATATATTTTAGGATAAAAAGTTTTTCTTAACTCCCCAATCTCCGCCGCTAATCACCACTTAACTTTTTAGAGTAGATACACAAAGCAAAAAAGGAGCAGCCAAATGAGCAAAATCTTACACAGACTGGCAATGGCCGCTTTGGGAACCGCCGCCATTTTCACAATTAATACACTTAATAATTTAACAGAAGCATCAGCGGCTGGTAAATTTGACCAACCAGAAATTCATCAAAACACAGTTTTTCCACTTGGCGTACCGGGTCAGTTCCATAAATAGGCAAATTCATTGATTGATTTAATTTAATTAAGGAGAAATTATGAAGTCTACACTGTGTTCGCCACAACCTATAGCTACCAAATCTAACTCGGTTGATGCTGAGGCGATCGATGCCTGCACTGCACTTGCATGGGTGGAATTGGTAGCATTAGATGCCAGCGCTCTCACGGGGGATGATTGGTTGGCTTTGTGCGATGATATAGATAGCGGGGAAATCTACCGCTGCTGGTTTTTGTGGCGCGATCGCGAAGTTAGCGGTAATTGGGAAGCTTACGATCCTTTGAGCGATCGCCGATTTGTTGCTAAAGGAAAAGTGTTTCTCAAAGCCGCTATCGACTCGCTCGAAGATGCTAGAAATCTGGAAGTCGCCTAACTTGAATTCATCGAAGGTGAATAAAATTTGCGCCTACAAAACAAGAATTCTGCCAAGAGAATCCGCCAGTGTACAAAGTTTTGTCGGCCTGCGCGAGACTGGAAGAAAAAGGGGCAATAGAACCGGATTTGATAAAAGTGCCGGAAACGGAATACTCTCAAAGAAAATAAAAAGATTACGGCTGCGGGCAAGAGTTGACTGTATGATGCTAGGTGCTTCGCCTCGAAAGCGGTCGAGAACACTGTGACCGCCGCTTTCTCGTTGCAGCCGTTAAACTCTTTCTCTTCAAACATGACTCTAAAACTGCGATGGCTGTTGCCGGCCGCCCTTAGTCTTTTCTCGATCGCCCTGCCCGCAAAAGCTGATACACTAACATCTTGGCACTTCGATGCCCGCGAAAACCAACTCAATTTAACCACAGATTCAGGAGTTCAGCCGGAAGTTAAACTCATTGCTAATCCCACCCGCTTAGTAATTGATTTGCCGGGAATAGTCTTGGAGTATCCCGAAAGTCCTCAAAGCTACAACTCAGCTATTCAACAAATTAGAGTCGGGCAGTTTGACACGGAAACTACCAGGTTAGTGATACAATTAACTCCCGGTTATAAGTTAGACCCGCAAAAAGTCCGAGTCATTAGAGAATCTGCTACGCGCTGGTCATTTCAGTTGCCGAATCCAGAGCAAATAGCGGGGAACGAGTCTTTTATACCCACAGCTATTACCCGCATAGAACAAGCAGCAGGTCAAATTACGCCCACTCTTTCTTCCGAAAATCTGAGAAACTATTCCGCTGATTTGGGGATGTCAACAGGCTTGGAAATGACAGCCATCAAGCCTCAAATCGAAAGTGCGATCGAACAGTATAGATCCCTCAGCGCGGGAATGTTTTTTCTGGATTTAGATACAGGAAACTATTTGGATATCAAGGGCGATCGAGTATTTCCGGCAGCGAGTACCATCAAATTACCTATTCTGATAGCCTTTTATCAAGATGTAGACGCAGGCAAAGTTAGCCTCGACGAAACATTAGTTATGAAGTCCGACTTAGTTGCCAGCGGTTCTGGAACTATGCAAGACGAACCAGATGGCACTCGGTTTAGCATCAGAGAAACCGTAGATAAAATGATTACCATCAGCGACAATACAGCCACCAACATGATTATTGAACGTTTGGGGGGAATTGCTAAACTCAACGAGCGTTTTCGCAGTTGGGGATTAACTGATACTAGAATTCGCAATTGGTTGGGAGATTTTCAAGGAACAAATACCACAAGTTCTGTGGATATGGTAAAGTTGCTGGCGATGCTGTCTGGCGATAAATTAGTCTCTGAATCCAGTCGCGAACAAGCTTTAGAATTACTGCGGCACACAACAACTAGAACGCTGTTGCCTTCCGGTTTGGGCCCCGGCGCAGTTATTGCTGACAAAACCGGAGATATCGGGTTTGTAGTTGGCGATGCGGGAATTATTGATATGCCCAACGGTAAGCGTTATTTAGCGGCAATTTTTGTCAAACGTCCCTACAATGACCCGATTGTGAGAGATTTTGTCCGTCGAATTTCGCGCATTGTTTACAATTATTTAGACCAACCTGCGGCGAGAGTACCGGATAATTTGCGTTGATCAGACAATGGGGCGATTGAAATCGCTACTAAACAAACAAAGTCCGCCTTCGCGGACTTGAAGAGAAGATTTTTAATTACTAATCACTATTAGACTTCTTGCAAAAATAATTAGGACGGGCAAGATGCCCATCCCACAAGAGTTATTTTTTCTTGTGGGATGGGCATCTTGCCCGTCCCATCAATTGAGGGAAAGGATTTTTGCAAGAGCTCTATTCTTTGCGCTCGATGGTTACAGTCAAATGAGCCGCAACTGCCCCAACTGTAGCAAGTACAGCAGCAATTGGAAAAGCTACTGAGCCGGCAACGCCGCCTACTAATCCCGCCATCAGCGGAATGTCTGCCAAAGTCCGCCCTTGCGAGTTTTTGATGACGAGGCGGCGGAGTTTTCCTTGCTGAATTAGTTCTTTGACTTTACCAATTAGGCTGTCGCCGCTAATCTTAAATTCTTCGACTCTGACTTTTTCCTCTGTGGCAAATTCTGAGGCGAATACATGAGTTTCAACTGTTGGGTTGGCTGAATTTCCAGTCGCTGCTGTTTCGTCTTGTAGAATTGTTACTTGTTGTTCTTTTTGTAAGTTCATTTTGTGTAGGGGCGGGTGAAAACCAGCCGTTTAATTTCTATACTCTTATCTTCGGCGATCGCACTTGGGAATGACAGGCAAGGAAACCCTACAATCTGCATTCGTACTTTCCACCCCTGCCTTTTTACTCAAAAGATTATTTTTGGCGTTAGATCAGGGCGGGTTTATCTCTTCCTAAAGGTAGAGAAGATATTGTTTAAACAACCCGTCTCTAGATACAAGTAAGGTGCGTATTGCCAGCCGTGTCAAGGTGGCTGCTGTCTGTTGAATCTTTAAGTTAGACACCAATCGGCGATCGCTGGCACTTACCCACAAAGCCCACCATTTTGCTTGCCTAATCACCATACTCCCATCAAGTATCTAAGTGCTAGCTATATCTACTCGTAGCGTACCTTCTTAGATTTAATCACCTCAATTACATCATCGTGCTTTTGCCCCTCAATAATATCCTTGAGATGAATTTGCCCATTAATGTATTGAACGTGGATACGCCAGCCTGAGACTTTATCGATATCAGCACGATAAATTGCCTGCTTCAAACCCTTTACTTTGTGCAGTCTCGTCTTTGGAAATTTTCTCGTTCTGTGACATTCGTTGTCTTCAAGTTCTGCCAAAGCTTCAAGAAAACAAATCTTTAGCTCATCATCGGGCAAAATCTTCATAGCTTCGTAAATAATGCCATATTCATCGCAGAGCGTAATAGTTTGTGCCATAAATAAGCTTACGAGATTTAGGCAGTTTCTAGATTTTGGTGAAGCATATCTTGATATAAAGACTCTGCTACACTCTGATATGCTTTATCTAGGTCATCGTGTTTGACTACTCGAAAAAGAGTAAAGATAACTTGCCCAAAAATTGGATCTTCGTCAACTGCCCAAATCACCCTTAGTGTTCGAGAAATGCGTAAAGTGTATAGTGAAGATTCGTAGCCATTAAGATTTGTCCGTAAGCGAAGGCGGCGCAGCTTACGATAAAAGTTAGCTTTTTGAGTTGAAAAGAGGCTGGCGCAATCGTTGATTTTTTGAATTGCTGCTGCTTTTTCATCTTCACTCAACTTAGTAAGATCGTTTTCAAAGCCCTTTGTTGACTCAATTAGAATATCCACGTTACGAACCGCCAGTCTGATTAAGTCTATTATACTGCTTTTCTAAGGGATGGTTAGCCCGATTTCCAAAGTTCAGATTCATATTGCTCTCGGTCAAACTTAAATGGCCCCAGACTATATTGCCAATCACGATGAAACTGACCAAAATCTGCCCACTCAACAGTAGATTCATTAAGTGCGATCCGAACCTGCATAAACCAGCACTGAATCACCCCACAAGTGCAACCTAAAACAATCGCTTTGCCAGCCTGTGGATCGTTGGATTGCAACTCAAATCCACAATCCCAAGGCTCGTCGAGCAAGTTTCGTGAGGGAAGCAGAATCATAGAAGGTGGTAAGTACAAGTAATCTCCGGGTGGAAAATCTGATTCATCAATAGTCTCTCCTGCCGATCGCCGCTCCTGAATCTCTGCTCTAACAAGTGGTTCTTCAACTTGGCGCACTAATTCTACTAGCGGTTGATGGTTGATATGAATCTCAGCTACATCAAGTTTATTGCCTAATGTCCAAGGCAAAGATATTCGATTAATTCGTACTTCAAAGCGATCGTAAGTTTGCATTTCAAACAATAGCTTGCTATAACATGGATGGTGTCGATACCTGCATCACGTAATAATGCTGCAGCAGAAAGTGGTAATCCATGGTCAAGCAACAGCTTCATAGTGATTAGGTAGCTCAATGATGCGATCGTCAAGGTAAGAAGATACAAAAATTAGAGCTTGTCGGATATCTTCATCCTCTAGTTCTGGAAAATCTTGATGTAGTTCTTCTCGAACGGGATAAGTTGCTAGCAGCTCAATCACCCGACGAACAGTAAGCCGAAGATCGCGAATACATGGTTGCCCGTTCATCCGCTTTGGATTGCTTGTAATACGATCTATTTTCATTTTTGCCCTCGAAACCTCAAGATTAGTTCTGACGAAACCATATCAAGTTTCCCAGTTAAGTGGAGTTGGTCTCTCTATTTTAGTCGTTCTGTAGATCCCGTCTACGCGCACAAAATCGTCAGCGTTGGCACTTTCAGCTTTGATAATTTCCCCCCAAGGGATGTATTCATAATCAGGCAACCACGCATCTTGTCTTCGCAGGAGAAAATCCAGAAAAAGTCTCGGATCTCTTAAACTATCTTCAGTTACTTTGAGTGTGTATTCTTCAGTGCGAAATTTGTAACCAACATGAGTACCACTGGTAATATAAATATCCCATTTCTTGGGGTTCCAACCGTCGGCTATGGGCGTACCCCGCGCTTCCATTTCCTCTGCATATTCCGGTAACTCTTGGGGTAAAATCTCAAAAACCTCTTCGGTGTAATCTACTCCCCACTCGAACTCTTCAATACATTTACCATTCTCAAATAGCTGATACGCAGAACAACCTGATGTATCTTCATTCTGTAAATAAATGCATCGAGTTTTCAATGACTCAGACACCTGAGAAACCTTGCTCTCTACACACACATTGATTGGAAAAACTATACTCCACGGATGTCCTTGATACTGATATATAAATGACATCCAGCAATCACTAGGATGATACTGCTTACCCCATACGTTTAGCTCTAAATTGCCACCAAATACTTTGGAAATCACCGGACTGCTTAATTCAATGGGAGCTTTGACTAAAAGAATGCCAACCTTATTTGCTTCCAGTTCTATAAACTGAAAACCGCGCCTTTTTGATAGTGCTACTTCTGATATCATAGAAAAACAAAGGGTCTAGTGTGAAAAAAAATTGGAACCTTCACTTTTTTAGTCGAGATTGTTTCTATAATTGTGTGACAGATGCGTTACAATATATGATATAACCTAAAATACTGCAATTCGCTCACCGATGTCAAAAGTTAGATAGATAATTTTATATACTCATGACTATTTTTACTCTGCGATCGATCAAAAAAGACTTCGGCATCAAGGAACTCTTGACAGATGCCAGCTTCAGCCTCGATGAAGGCGATAAAGTCGGACTCATCGGCACCAACGGTTCCGGGAAATCAACCCTGCTGAAAATGATTGCGGGTATGGAGTCGATCGACTCTGGCGATCGCTGGGTCAATCCAGGGTCTACAATTGTCTATCTCCCCCAACAGCCGGATTTAGACGAAAATCACACTGTCTTAGAGCAAGTATTTGCTGACAGTGGCGAACAAATGGCTTTGGTGCGCGAATACGAGGAAATTTCCGATCAATTGTCCCACGGCAAAGGCGATACAGACAAGTTGATGGCGCGTCTGTCTGCGGTGTCTGAACGCATTGATGAGGTGGATGCGTGGGACTTGGAAACGAAGGCGAAATTGATTTTGACCAAGTTGGGGATTGAGGATTTTGATGCGAAAATTGCCGACTTATCGGGCGGCTACCGCAAGCGAATTGCCTTAGCAACAGCCTTGTTGTCGGAACCCGATGTGTTGCTGATGGATGAACCGACAAACCACTTGGATGCGCTGTCTGTGGAGTGGTTGCAGAACTATTTGAACGGCTATCGCGGTGCTTTGCTGCTGATTACCCACGATCGCTATTTTCTCGATCGCGTTACCAATCGCATCCTAGAGATCGATCGCGGCGACCTTTACAATTATGCTGGCAATTACGCTTATTACTTGGAGAAAAAAGCCTTAGCTGAAGAATCGGCCGCCAGCAGTGTTCGCAAACACGCGGGTGTATTGCGGCGCGAATTGGAATGGCTCAAACGCGGGCCGAAGGCGCGCAGTACCAAGCAAAAAGCTCGGATCGATCGCATTAAAGATATGCGAGCCCAGGAGTTCAAAACAGCCAACGGCAAAGTCGAAATTGCGACAGCGGGCCGCCGAATTGGTAAGAAGGTGATTGAGTTACTGAATATCTGTAAAGCTTACGGCGATCGCACTTTAATTAAAGATTTTACCTACAATTTCACACCCGAAGACCGGATTGGAATTATTGGCTGCAACGGTGCGGGAAAATCGACGCTGATGGATATCATCACCGGACGCATTCAGCCGGATTCGGGTACTGTCGAAATTGGGACAACCATTCATATCGGTTATTTTGACCAGCATTCAGAGGATTTGACGCCGAACGAAGACCAGCGAGTTATTGAATACTTGAAAAGTGTCGCGGAATTGGTGCAAACGGCGGATGGGGAAATCATTACCGCTTCTCAAATGTTGGAAAAGTTTCTGTTTCCACCGAACCAACAGTATGCACCGATTAACAAACTTTCTGGCGGGGAAAAGCGCCGGTTATTTCTGTTGAAAGTGCTGATGAGTGCGCCAAACGTGCTGATTTTGGACGAACCGACAAACGACCTGGACGTGCAGACTTTGGCGGTTTTGGAGGATTATCTCGAAGATTTTAACGGCTGCGTGATTGTGGTGTCCCACGATCGCTATTTTCTCGATCGCACGATCGACATGGTTTTCGCCTTGGAACCGGGCGGCAATTTGCGCTTGTATCCCGGCAATTATTCGGTGTATTTAGACTACAAGAAAGCGGAAGAAGCCAAAGAAATCAAAGGGCAAAAAGAAAAAGAAAAACTTACACGAACCGCTGAATCTAATAATTCAAATACCCAAACTTTCACTCAAAAATCTACCAAAGTTTCCTTTAATGAGAAGCGGGAATACGAACAATTAGAAAGTCAAATTCCGCAGATGGAAGCTGAGAAACAAGAGATTGAAAAGAGGTTGTCTAACAATGCTCCCAGCGGGTTTGCCGAGGTGAAGAAGTTATCGGATCGTTTGGCTCAGTTGACGCAGCAGATCGATCGGGCGACTGAGCGCTGGTTGGAATTGGCCGAACGGGTGGGTTAATTTGGGGTTGCTGAAATTGGAAATATTTTAAGAGATGTTTTCGATCGCTTCACAAATTTAATCAGAAACGAGAAAGAGCTTGGGAAGTATATCGATCTGAAAAGAAGATACACAGCACCCCAGGGCTGTTGACAAAAAATTGTGTGGGTGATATATAAAAGTTACCCAAAAACCGGGTTGTGTGACGAAAAAACTGCATTTGAGCTTTTAACTAGGAGTAAAAAACCAGGTTTATTTGGTATTTCTGCGTAACTCCTAGTATAAATAATCAATGCAGTAGTGTTACAAAAATTACCGCCAACAATCAACAACCCAATCCAGCATCAGGAATTTTCGTCAGTAATTTTGAGCAGAGTACATCTAACTTAAACCATCCTGGATGTAGAAATCCCGTTAATTCCGGTAATTGCTTGATTGCAGTTCAATCGCCATAGCTAACAATCCGGTTTCTCCGCCGATTCTGCTCAGCGACTGTAAAAAAAAATCATCTTAGTCCCAGGAATACGATCAGATGAACAACAATCGATTGAAAGCTCACACAATCTCAGCTCTGGTGAGCTTAGCATTAACTATTGCCCTTTTTACCTATTCCCCAGTCGCAGCTCAAAATACTCCCACCAATTCCCCCGCACCCGCATCAAGGCCAACCACCGCAGCCACAGCCCCGACAGCACCGCCCCTAGAAACTCCCAAAGCTGCCCTCAAAACTCCTCCCAACGCTGACAAGCCAACAGAAGTTGCTGTCGGTTTCTACCTCACCAACCTCGGTCGCATTAATCAATCAGATGAGACTTTTGATATCAGCGGTTATTTGTCCGCAACTTGGCAAGACCGGCGTCTAGCATTTGACCCGAAAGCAGTTGGCGATCGGGAAATGCGTTACAGTCCCGAAAAAATATGGGAACCAGCTTTAACGATTGTCAATTCTCAATCAGCAGCCAAAAAAAGCGCGGTGGAATTAACCGCACAGCCGGACGGTACGGTCAATTATTTAGAACTTATTAACGCCACTGTATCCTCTGACTTAGATTTGAGAAAGTTTCCCTTTGATTCGCAAACAGCTAAGGTTGTTTTGGAATCTTTGTCTTCTGATGAGCAACGTATAGTTTTTAAAACAGATTCCAAGTTGACTGGATACAGTACAGATTCTTTCCTTTCTTTATCCGAATGGCAAATTCTCGGATTCAACAGTACAGTCAATACCAACAAATTTGAACTAGAAAATAAGAGCTATTCGCGGTACACTTTTGAACTCAAACTCAAGCGAAATTACCAATTCTACATCTTTAAAGTCTTTGTTCCCCTACTGCTAATTACGCTGCTTTCTTGGGCGACTTTTTGGATCGATGCTAACGCAGCTTTTTCCACTCAAATGAGTGTAGGGATGACCAGTACCCTCACGGCAATTACTTTTAACTTCACTGTTGCTAATGCTTTGCCTAGATTATCTTACTTGACTCTGCTAGACACCTACATATTTACCTGTTATATCTTTTTCTTTTTGTCGATCATGGCTAATGTCACCGTACATTTCTTGCTCAACAATCACAAAAATCCTGATTTCACCTCTGGGATGATGCGAAAGTTTCGCTGGATGTTCCCCTTAGCTTTTATGCTCTTTCAAGGGATAGTCATGACCCTATTTTTGGGATCATGAAACTGAAATGGGGAGTTGGGATTAAAATTCTTTTCCAAAATCCAATGATGTACGATCGTCAATATTAACAATAATGTCGCTCGCACGTTGGATGGCAACATTCATCGCGATCGGGCAATCCAAGTTGACGCCAAGTTGATTAAATCGAGCAGGTGCGTCAAAGTTGGGTGCATTATGTCCTTTCCAGTCGCTGACACATGGCACCAGAAGGTCTTGACAAAAAACTTTTTTTGTGGTGTAAGTTAGTCTAAATCTCCCATGAAAAACCAGTAAGACACTCAGGTACAAAGACCAAAAGCGCCGTGATGGCAGAATAACAAAGAAGTTTGTCAAAGACTAAACATTTGGTGAGCGGTGAGGTACAATTCACCTATTAAGGGGAATTGGTAAATTTTAAGATTATCCTGTAGAAGTCAAAAGCTAACAGTCTCAGGGTTGTCGAGCAGCGCGAATCAGAGAAAACTATGCCTCAAAAAGTAATCGCCGAACAGATGTCTTTGGAATCAGCGTCAGAGCCGATCGCCGTGAGGGCGACGGTGGAAACAGTGCCAGCCGAAGCAGTGGCAGTAGAGTCCTACGCCGATCGGTTGATGGACGAACTGTTTGAAGGAGTCGATCGAGCATTCGACGGTAGCGGCGGACTGCCATCCGAGCCCGTGCAGCCTGAATTCGTGGCCCTCAAGTCGATCTCGGTACCTCAAATAGTTTTGTCGCAGTTGGCACCCCAGCCACAGCCAGCCGAAAAAGACGTAGAAGCGATCGCCCGCCAAGTCGCCCTAGAAACAGCCAAAAAACAGCAGTCCAAACAATCATTCGACAGAATGCTGCTGGGAGCAGCATTTGGGTCGCTGCTGCTAGTCATGGGGTTATGGCTGGCAAGCAGGTCGGGACTCGTGCGCTTGCCCGCGGCCCCCGCACCAGAGACGCCCGTAGCAAGTGGCAAAACAGCACCAGACACCCAATTTGTCGAATACGTGCAGCGCTCGCTAGAAGCGATCGAACAAAAAAAAGCACCCCAAGCTAACCCCCAACTTGCAGGAGTTCCCGGAGCCCCCACCCCAGGAACGCTGCCGAGCATTCAAATTTCCGGCGCGCCGCCGGCAACCGCAGGTCTTTCGACCGCAGTCAACCGAATTGCTGATGCCCTAGAACAAGCCGGCGCGCAGCCAGGAGCACCTGCACCCCAAATAGTAGTCATCCCTCCCCCCGCTCAGGTGACAGTGGCTCCGCCTGCTCCGGTAGCTGCTGCTCCGGCTGCTCCTCAAACCGCGGCAGTTTCGCCCTCGCCGGCTGCTCCAGCCTCCGGTCGTGCGATCGCCGCTGGGGGCACTCGAGAGCCCGTCGCCGCTTCCCCTTCCTCCTCGGAGTCTCCCCAGCCAAAGATTTTGGCTCGCGAAACCGAACCGGCACCAGCGCCCCCAGCCCAGCAATCCGCGCCCGCGCCCGATCGATCGGCACCGGCCGTCAGCAGCGCCCCGACTTCGGCGCACACGTTGGTAGGGATTTTGGAGTTGGGCGATCGATCGGCTGCTTTGTTTGAAGTAGACGGCGTAGCCCGCAGAATTTATGTCGGCGAAAGCATCGGCGCTAGCGGTTGGACGCTGGCAGAAATCAAAAATCAAGAAGCAGTGATTCGCAAGGGAGGAGATGTGCGATCGGTTTTTGTCGGGCAGAAATTTTAATTGGTCAGTTGTTAGTTGTTAATTGTCAGTTGTCAGTTGTTAGTAGCTAATAAATTAATCACTGGGGAATCTCAACTGCCCAAAACTAACAACTGACAACAAATAACAAATAACAAATAACTAATAACCAATAACATAGGACTAATAACAAATGGGCTTATTTGACGATTTCAGCCGATTTCTAGAAACCAGATTAGAAGAATTTTTACGCAGCAATCCCCATCTGGAATTGCAGGCAATAGAAGAACAACTGAAGGAACAAGAAGAAGACACTCTGCGGCTGATTCTCGATATCCAAAAACAAGAGAAAAAACTGCAAGCCGAAATTCTCTCCGCCGCCCAGGAAATTCAGCGTTGGAACGATCGCATCAACAAAGCTAAAGCTGCTCAAAGGCTTGATTTAGCTCAAGCAGCCCAAGAGCGGCAAGCAGCTTTGCTGCGTCAGGGGAATCAGCGCTGGGGTCAAATGCAAGGCTGCAAAGAACGGATTGAAAAAGCAAAAGAACTGTACCGTCAAATTCAAGTACGGCGAAAAGAAGTCCGAGCAAAAGCGGCAGAAGCTGCAACTCGAACTACCACTAAAACAGAGCAGAATTGGGATACAAAGGGTTGGAATCAGAGTTCAAATTATAATGTTTTTAATGCGGCCGATCCTTTAGAGGAAAAGTTTCAACGCTGGGAAGCAGACGAAGAACTCGATCGAATGAAGCGGAATATAGGCCGATAGTTACGAAAGCATTCCAATCCTTTAGGAATGGGTTCATCCCGGAACTCTGATTCCTGATGCAACTATTCGTCAACCCTCCAGACTCTCAGGTATGGCGATCGCTCAATCCGACTTGATATAATTACCATCCTAAAATTCTAGGGCCAATTAATCAATCATCCCTACAATATTTTCACCTAATTAATTGGCGTTGCATATTTATGCAATAAACAAAAGCTCTAATCAAGTAAAAAAATCCATGATTTGTCCCGGCTGTCAATCCACCAATCTGACGGGGTGACAACCCCCTCATGTGAAAAAGACGAATTATGAATCAACAAACAGTTTTTTAACTTAAATCGCTGTGGTTATTCACAACGGTTGCTCGGCTTGAAAAGGCGGCTCTTCTGGCAGCGGAATAAACTCTGTCTCTTGAGGAACCTGAGCAAACCGTCCCTCTCTCCAATCGAGTTTAGCTTGCTCAATGCGCGAGAGGCGACTCGAAACAAAATTCCACCACTTATGGCGCTCACCAACAGGTTCACCGCCAATCACAATACAACGAGCCTTGCCTGAAGCAGAAATGTTTACTTCAGTGCCGGAAGTGAGAACTGCCAACCGATGTTGTTCCAGAGGCACTCCATCGATCGCAAGCCCCTCTGTTACGCTGTAAACCGCCTGTTCGCTGTAATGGCCCGGTAAGGTAAATTCTCTTCCAGCAGTCAGTTGCACGTCCAGATAAATCATGGGTGAAAATATTTGAACTGGCGAAGTACGACCATAGGCATCACCGGCAATTAGGGTGAACGAAACTCCTGCATCCTCCCAAACAGGCAGTTCAGTTGCCGGATGATGCCGAAACCAGGGGTCGGTTTCTTCGTATTCATCGGGAAGTGCTATCCAGGTTTGAATGCCATGCAGGATGGCTTCTTTGCTGCGATCGTCATCCGGCGTGCGCTCAGAGTGGACAATGCCTCGCCCTGCCGTCATCCAGTTCACCGCACCGGGACGGATTTCTTGAACGCTGCCCACACTATCACGATGGAGCAAAACACCTTCAAACAGGTAGGTGACGGTTGCTAAGTTGATGTGCGGATGCGGCCTGACATCCACGCCCCGGCCGGGTGGAAACACCGCAGGGCCGAGATGGTCAAAAAAGATGAACGGGCCTACCAGTGCTAGAACGTCTGAGGGAAGCAAGCGGCGGGCTTGAAATCCACCCAAATCCTGAATGTGTGGCTCAATGAGATGCTGGATGGTATCCGTCATAATGTTTATGAAGTTGCGAACGCTAATCGTCTATCTCAAAACTGCATTATACAAAAAGCTATGCTTGTAAAGGATGATCGCAATATCAGTGACTGGTCTAAACTTTCCCAATCGAAAGCTCTTGTAGAGTGTCGAGTTCTCAACGAGCTTTCTGCTTACGAGACGATGGAGAGTTCATCACTGACTTGAATCCTACCTTTGACCAGGGAGCGAATCAGACGATCGAGTGAGCCACGTTCTTCTTCACTGATGGACTCATCGAGGATGGCGGCCATCATGCCGTAGCGGTCAGCTTTGGTAACGCGGCGAGTATCGGTGACAGTGGCAATTAATTCGTTGATAGCGCCGGGGAGAAGATTAACTTGAAACATGGGATTATTTTGAACTCGACACCTTAATCATCTCGTGGTTTCATCTAAGAGCAAGTGATGGTGCTAGTTTTTTTCCGTGATAATACTGAAAATATTGGGTGAACCAAGTCCGTGTTACCAGTGATCGAAGTCACAACATTGAAACCTATGCAGCGGTGGAACAATTACAACCCACCTTCGGCCCTTTGAGCAACTGTTGACTTGGAATTCCCTCAAAATTGACGCAAACCTCATGGCTTGGTCAAAAATACCTAAAGGTGACAGTAAAAGGGCGGAATGTGGGGAATCGCCCTTTTATCGAAAATCAAAATAAGTAGACAGACAAAAAATTAGTCCGCCTACTTAATCGCTAACTCCACATCACTCCCACTCGATCGTTCCCGGTGGCTTAGAAGTAATATCGTAAACCACCCGGTTCACCCCCTTAACCTCATTCACAATCCGGTTCGAGATCAGTTCCAACAAATCGTAAGGAACCCGCGCCCAATCAGCCGTCATCCCGTCTTCACTCTTAATAAATCGCAAGACGATCGGGTAAGCATAAGTGCGCTGATCGCCCATCACGCCTACACTGCGAATCGGCAGCAAAACTGCAAAAGCTTGCCAAAGTTCACCGTACAATCCGTGCCGGTTAATTTCTTGGCGAACAATGAAGTCAGCATCCCGCAAAATATTTAGTCTCTCGGAGGTAACTTCTCCTATAATCCGAATCGCCAATCCCGGGCCTGGGAAAGGTTGCCGGTTCACGATTTCTTCGGGAAGCCCGATCGACCGGCCGACTTTTCGCACCTCATCCTTAAACAGTTTTCGCAGCGGTTCAATCAGCTTAAATCGCAAATCTTTCGGCAAACCGCCGACGTTGTGGTGGCTTTTAATTTTAACAGCAACTCGCTCGCCGCTTTTCGGGTCTGCATTAGTGTCAGCCGACTCAATCACATCAGGATAAAGAGTACCTTGGGCGAGGTAGTCAAAGGGGCCCAGACGCTTCGATTCTTCTTCAAATACGTTGATAAATTCGTGACCGATCCGCTTGCGTTTTACTTCTGGATCGGTAATCCCTTCAAGTTGAGCTAAAAAGCGTTCGCGAGCATTAACATACTCAACATCAATGTGGAATTGCTCTTTAAATAATTTTACCAACCGTTCGGGTTCATACTTCCGCATAAACCCTTGATCGATAAACATACAGGTAAGTTGGTCGCCGATCGCCTTGTGCAGCAAGAAAGCCAAAGTAGAAGAATCTACACCACCTGATAGAGCCAGCAAAACTCGTTTATCTCCCACTTGCGCGCGAATTTCGCGAATCGATTCCTCCACAAAAGTAGCTGTCGTCCAAGTCGGTTCGCACTCGCAAATGTGGTAAACAAAATTGCGAATTAAAGCTATTCCCCCGATCGAGTGAACTACTTCTGGGTGAAACTGAACCCCGTACAAATTTTTCTCGTGGTTAGCAACAGCAGCAGACGGAGTATTGTCCGTGTGAGCGAGGATCTCAAAACCCGACGGCAACTCGGAACATGAGTCTCCGTGGCTCATCCACATCGTGCTGCCTTCTTCGACATTTGTTAGCAAATCCGTAGGATCGTCAATAAATAGCGATGCCTTGCCGTATTCGGCTAACTTAGCCCGCTCAACCGTGCCTCCGAGCTGCTTTACCATCAACTGCATCCCGTAGCACACTCCCAACACCGGTATTCCCAAATTCCAAATTTCTGGGTCGCAGTGGGGTGCTTTTTCATCGTATACAGAACTCGGCCCTCCTGAAAGAATAATTCCTTTAGGATTGATAGCTTTTAACTGTTCTGCAGTAGTGCGGTAAGAAATAACTTCTGAATATACTTGAGTTTCGCGAATTCGACGAGCAATCAGTTCGGAATATTGCGAACCGAAGTCGAGAATCACGATGATCTGGCGATCGATCTGCTGCATTAAAGAGTTTGTGAGAACGGATTCAGTTTCTATTTTAGTAGTCACGGTTATTGCGTAATTGCTAAGTGATAATTGGGCAGAAAGTAGCGGACGTATCTGTCGCGGTCTCAGTACAATTCTAAGGAAGGCGAGGAACCATTGGTCGCTAGGAATAAATCTTATTTATACTAGATTGCAGTCAGCGATGTTAGTCGATTAATCGGGTACAGGGCAAGCATAGATTGACTTCGAGCCTTACCCTAATTAATTGAATTCTTGCTTCAGAAATAACTTCCCGAAGCAACCTAGTATAATTAAGGTCTAGGGACTAAGAATTATTACTTGTTAAATATTATCCCTGACCGATGTTTTAAACAGAATTCAGGGATATTCACACTACATTAACAAATTTGGGTCAAAAATGTATCTCCTATGTCACTTTTAACAATAATTTTGCGATCGCGCCCGAACATCACCGAGCCCACGGGGATGTGCAAGTTAGTGTGAGTAAAAATGCAATCCGATGAGCGCAAGTCTATTTGTCGGGCGATGTCGCCGTAAATTCGATCGACCCAATTGCTGCCAGTTTGGGCGTCTAAAGCTCGCAGTTGCCCGAGAGCCTCTTCGGCTGTCGCTGCGGCAAAAATTGCGGAACACGTATCGGCAGGCATTCCAGCTTTAGCACAGTAAGCTGTGAGAATTTCCCTGCGCCCGTCAGCGAGGTGGTGGTGAGTGTGAAAAATTCCCGCCGCTAATTTCATCAGTTTCCCGTGATAGCCAAACAGCAAAATTGACTGCACCCCCTGATATCCTGCTTCTACCAGCAGCGGGCCAAGCCAGTTAGCGGTTTTGACTAGCCTCTCAGGATTGATGCCGAGTTGTCGCGCCAAATCCAAGCCGTTTTCGCCGATGCAGAAAACCAAACAGTCAAACAGTTCCGCTTTTTGTTGCAGTTGTTCGCGGTAAAGTTCCAACTGTCCGGGGGCACTCAGCGGTTGAGAAATGCCCGTTGTACCCAGCAGCGAAAGTCCTTCTACCACGCCGAAAGCTTCGTTAGAAGTGCGGGTGGCTAGTTGCCGCCCTGACGGCAGAATCAGGGTGACAGTAATTTTTTCTCCCCCTGCGAGTTCTCGACTCAGATTCGATCGCAACAGTCGCATTGCGTAATCATAGATCGCCGCCCCTCCACCGACTGTGTGACGCCCTATACCTTCACCGCCGAGAATCACAATCTGCTCTCCCTCTTCCCAATTTCCCAATTCCACCATTGCCCAAACGGGGGTATTGCGAGTCAGATCGAGATTTTCCCCCGGATCTGAGCGAGTCACGCCCAAAGCGGTACCAGTTTTGAGTACAGACGCCTGTTCGATCGGAATTTCTGCCGTTATTTGCGGTTCCAGTAAATTTACTGATACGCTCTCTAGAGAGTGAATACCCTCACGCAAGCACCGCAAAGCTGCAAGTGCCGCTGCACAGGCAAATACTGGCAATGTATACCCGGATAAAGGTTGAGTTTTTGTCACGATCAAATGCAGAAATCTGTAAATTTGCTGGCGATCGACATCACGCCTTAGCACTGATACCCCTCAAACATTTAAGTGTAATTCTAGGGTTTGCTATTATCATCAGTTAGCGTAATTTTTGTCAACTATAATTTTGTCCTGTGAGTTGCCTTGAAGCAAGCCACACTTTTGTTGAGGTGCGTTAGCGAAGCCCTCATAGAGGATCGCCAATAACCCACTCCGAAGCTTTACCGGCACCTGGGGGCGATTTTCACAAAAAACCCGGAATCTCGATCGCGAACCCTGGGACTGAACAAACGGATTCCAGGAATTAGGTACAAATCGTTAGCAGCTATACTCCGCAAGTCGATCGTCCTTCATTCTATAGATTTAGCTAGCCCTAAAGGTTTGAGAGCGGAATGGAGGATGTCGCGCTAAATTTGCTTTGGCCTTTGGGGAACTTGTTTGAGGCGGAATTTGAGCAATTTTTGGTATGCGAAATGCTGCGCTCGCTTCCTGGTTAAGCCCTACAACCTACTTTTTTACAATTAGCAGATTTATATCTCCCAAGCGGTTGATGTCCTAGCGATTGCAAGTCATTTATATTGATATGAATTACCCGGACGTGCCAGTCCTACTTTCGAGCTAGCCTCTTGAAGGTGGGGCTGGTTTTATCTAACCCTGTTACTTCAATTCTTCAATCTAAAATTTAAAATCTAAAATCTAAAATTGATTGACTATGGTTGAACCAGTTGCAGAGTTAAATGAACCTCTATCTCTTCAGACGGCAGAAATAGTAGACCCGAAAATATTTCAGCTCGTTCTCTCTCCAAAAATAACTCTCAAATTTTCCAAAAAAGACGTTCGATCGACCCTGAAAGCCTCAACTCTAGACGGCGTTTTTGCCACTATCTTCGAGTCGGCGACCACCGGCGTGCTGCTGAGCAATTTCTTGCTGCAACTCGGCGCGAGCAGCGTGGAAATAGGTATATTCTCGGCTATTCCTATGGTGGTAAATCTCTTGCAACCACTAGGAGCCTACATCGCAGACCGCACAACCAGCCGCCACTGGTACAACCTATTTGTATTCGGCGCGTCGCGGCTGCTGTGGCTGGTACTCGCGGTGGCAATTGTTTGGGGTTCCCAGCACGCAGATCTCCAGCAACTGCTGCAATGGACACTGGTAACAGTCGTAGCAGCTAGCGTGCTGGCAGCTTTTGCCAATTCTAGCTGGTTCAGTTGGATGGCTGCTGTGGTTCCTCAGCGCTTGCGGGGACGCTATTTTGGCTTTCGCAACAGTGCTGTCAGCCTCATTACTTTGCTGGGAGTGCCGTTGATGGGATTGGGAGTGTCAACTTGGGACGGCGGTCCAATTTTGGGCTACGGTATTGTTTTATTGGTGGGTGTTTGGGCGGGAATGATTAGTTTGGGGTGTCAATTCTTTATGGTTGATGTGAATCCCCAGGTATACAAAAAAGATGCACAGAGCGATCGACTTACACAGAAAAAAGAAAAGCAAATAACAGATTTTGTGCCTTCTGTGCTAAAAGATTCTAATTTTTTAATGTTTATTCTTTACTTCAGTGTGTGGACATTTGCTGTCAATCTCAGCGCGCCTTTTTTTAATATCTACCTGCTGAAAAATTTAAGCTTGGATGTGAGTTTGGTAACGATTTACACCAGCTTAAGTTCCGGCGCAAATCTACTGCTGCTGATGTTTTGGGGTAAGTTGGCCGATCGCTGGGGAAATCGCCCCCTGCTAATTGCGGTTGGGCTGGTGGTGGCCCTCACGCCTTTGCTGTGGTTGGGTACGGGCAATTACCCGTTTGCCCTATGGGTGTGGCTGCCGCTGCTGCACTTGTTGGGGGGAACGACTTTGGGGGCGATCGGGCTGTGTACTAACAATATTCAAATGGAGATAGCGTCGATCGAGCAACCCTCGACTTATTTTGCGATCGCCGCAGCGGTTTCGGGATTAGCTGGGGCTTTGGGAACTACCGCCGGCGGCTTTCTTGCCGAACTTCCGGGCATGAGTTTGGGGGCACTGTTTACCCTCTCGGCTGGTGTTCGCTTGATTGCCCTTCTGCCTTTGGTTTTGGTGCGAGAACCTCGTAGCCAGTCGCTGCGGTCGATCGTCCCCACTTTTGGACGTTTCAAATTTAACCGGGGCTAGGAAATTTTCCCACAAATTTACCGATCGAGAAACCAGAAAAGCCCACTGCAGAAAATCTGGGAGCGGCTGAAACAAATTTTAATCCAAAACATAGTCCAAAGCTGCTATTTGTTCGGCCAATAGGTCAGCATTATCTTGCAGCCAACTGACAAATCGATAAGATCTAGCTATTATAAAAACTGACAAGGCAGAGCGTAAATGTGTTTAAAGGTCTGTTAGCTATGGCGTTGGAGCGCTACTCCTGTTAGGAGAATCGAGCCTTTTCCCAGAACTAATGCTACTATTTCACGCTTTAAATTTTTTACATTTTAAGAGAATCGAGCCTTTTCCCAGAACTAAAGCTACTAATTCACTCTGTAAACATTTTAATTTAAGAAATATAAATAAATTTCACATTTTAATACAGCCAACTAGACTAGATGGTGTTTTGAGACTAATATCCTGAGAATCGAAATAGCTAAAGATTGCCCAGCCCGATAACAATTTGGTCGAGCAAGAAATTAGGAGGGCTCGCCTGACGCGACAGAAAAACGGGAAGTGGCAATTCTCTTGTAACCGATGACCAATGACAGGTCGCTATTAAATTTCAGATTCAAAGAGAGAATATAAAAATGACGAAACCAGGGAAACGTCTGATAGTTTGCTGTGATGGAACTTGGAACAAACTAGATACTCAGTGCCCAACTAATGTGGTTAGGCTTGCCCAGGCCGTGAAACGGACAGCCAGTGACGGGGTTCCGCAGATTGTGTTTTATGACGAGGGAATTGGAGTAGACAGTAACAAGATTGTGGGCGGAGTCACTGGGCTGGGAATCGATAAAAATATACAAGATGCCTATCGTTTTCTTTCTTTCAACTACGATCAGGGTGACGAAATCTATCTATTCGGGTTCAGTCGCGGTGCTTACACGGTCAGGAGTCTAGCGGGGATGATCTATTGCTCCGGTCTCCTATCCCGCCGTAACGTTACCATGGCATCACAAGCTTACGAGCTTTACCGTAAGCGAGAGATTTCACCAAAGCATTCGGAAGCAAAGAGTTTCCGCGAAAAATTCGGCAAAGATAAGGGCGATCGCGTCCCGATTACCTTGCTTGGTTGTTTCGACACCGTTGGAGCCCTTGGTATTCCTCTTGTACCCGGCTTGAAGAAGTTTGAGGGACAGATCAAAACAAGGTACAAATTCCACGACACCACTTTAAATAAGGATATTGAGAATGCGTTGCACGCCGTTGCGATCGACGAAATTCGCGAAATCTTTGATGTTACCCTGATGAAGAAAAATCCTGATGCCCCGAAGCAGAAGCTTCGTCAAGTTTGGTTTCCAGGCGAGCATGGCTGCATCGGCGGTGGTACGCCAGAATACCGCGGGTTATCCGATGCTGTCTTGAAGTGGATGTTGGATCAAATCAGTGACTTTGAATTGAAGCTGGAATTCGAGCCAGAGGCCATTGAGGATATCAAGCCTGATTATAAGGTTCCATTTCAAAACAATCCTGGGTTCTTCAAATTGGCAGGAATCAAGTGGCGTGAGGTGGGGGAGACCCTTGAGGATCTTCATGAAAGCGCGATCGAGCGATTGGAAAAACGCCAAGACTATCGGCCTAAGAATCTGCAAAAGATTCTCTCCAAATTAATGGAAAATCGAGAAAAATGATCAAACTTTATCAAACTCTCAGAACCGAACATCAGAAGATTTTGTAATCTACCTAATCTACCACAATCAAAAGGAAAAAAATCATGACAAGAGATACATCTAGAGATGGATTCAGCAACAAAGCTTTGGCATATACGTTGACTCATTTCAAACCAATTTGGGACTTAGTTCAAAGTTACGAGCCTCTGAAACGTAAACTAAACAAATTTTTTCTCAATAGCATCATTTACAAACTTCCGACTCGCCCACTTCCCTATAGCTTAATGGGATTAGATCCCAAAATTCCAGGGACAGATATTCCCAAGAAAACTGATACCTATATCTCTTGGGATTCACTTACAGACAAGACTTATACTGGGCGACATTTACCTCCCGATCCGGAATTTAACAAAGAAGGGAATTTACCACCACTGGACAAAGTAAAGACCTTATTCCAAAAAAGAGACGGAAAAACCATTTATTCGGAAAAATCGACTCTGCTCTTTCCCTATTGGGTGCAGTGGTTTACAGATAGTTTTCTCCGGATCGATCAGGAAAACCGCTTCAAAAATACCTCCAACCATCAGATTGATATGTGTAATGTTTACGGGTTGACCCGCAAACAAACAAATCTGCTCAGAGCTTTCAAAGACGGCAAATTTAAAACCCAAAAACTCAAGCGCAAAGATGGCGTAGAAGAAGAGTATCCACTCTTTTATTATGCCGATCCTGAGCAGGGTATTATCGATCCTCAATTTGAAGGTCTTCATGCACCCCTTAATGATGAGAAAAGACAACCCCCCGAAAAGAAAAGCAAGCTATTTGCAATGGGAGTTGAACGGGCCAACGTCCAAGTTGGCTATGTCATGCTCAACACTTTATGTATCAGGGAGCATAATCGAATTTGTGATGTTTTGTCCAAAAGCTATCCGGAATGGGACGATGAGAGGCTCTTCCAAACCGCGAGAAATATTCTCATGGTGATTGTTCTCAATATCATTATGGAAGAGTACATTTTCCACATTACGCCCTATAATTTTAGGTTCTTTGCCGATCCTGAAGCTTTTACCAAGGAAAGTTGGTATCGAGAAAATTGGATGGCGATTGAGTTTAGTTTTGTCTATCGCTGGCATAGTGCGATTCCGGAAACCTTTATCTATGACGGTAAAGAACAATCCATGTACGATTCCCTCTGGAATAATCAGATGTTAATCGATAAAGGGTTGGGTGCATTGATGGAAGAAACTTGTTCCCAACCAGGCACTAGAATTGGTTTGTTTAACACACCTGATTTTAAGATCGCAGGAACACCCTATACATTTATTGATGCTACCGAACTAGCATCTGTTAAACTCGGACGGCAGGCGCAGTTAGCCAGTTATAACGATTACCGCGAAATGTGTGGTTATCCCAGGGTGACTGATTTCAATCAAATTACGGGTGACGAATACGCTCAACAGAAATTAAAAGAGTTGTACGGTCATGTTGATAAGATTGAATTATTTGTGGGATTGTACGCTGAAGATGTCCGCAAAAATTCAGCAATTCCGCCTTTAGTAGCACGGATAATTGGCATTGATGCTTTCTCCCAAGCTTTAACTAATCCTTTGTTATCGCCTAAAGTCTTCAATAAGGAAACTTTTTCTGAGGTTGGTTGGGAAATTATCCAAAATACCAAAACAGTCTCTGATTTAGTGAATCGTAATGTTCCTCCAAGCGATCCCAAGTACAAAGTCTCCTTCGAGCTTTAAGTTGTAGCGGACAACTAAGACTCAAATTAGTTGGGGGCGCAAAGACACCTGCGCCCTCAAAAATGAGGAATAAAAAGGCGATCTTTTCGCAAGCGCTCGGCTACGGCAATTCGGAAGCAATTGCACCAGCAGTTATACTATTTAACAGATGCAACGGTTTGTGTAAAACCTTTTTTAGCGATTAACCGAAGGTTATTTTATGAGCAAGAAGTTATTTACCGAATATCCCGAACAGGATGAACTCAAATACTACGATCTTCTGGTTGAGCAAGCCAAGCTTCGGATGGATAATCTTTACGGCAATAAGGAGCGGGCGCTGCGAGATACTCACGCCAAAACTCATGCCTGCGTTAAAGGAACTCTGGAAATTTTTGACTTTGATGAGGAAGAGATTAAACGGGAATTGGGTAAACGCGCTTCGTTAAGTTCTTCGCGACTCAATGCTATTTCCCTTAAGCAAGGTTTGCTAGCAAAACCCAAAGAATATCCTGTTTGGTTGCGATTTGCTAACGGGGCTACCAAAGTATACCCTGATTACCAAAAAGATTCGCGCTCAATATCACTGAAAGTGATGGGGGTGGAAGGGGAACGACTCACGCAAAGCCACGAGTCAAAAACCCAGGACATCATTGTTCACAATTCAGAGATATTTGTGAGCCAAACCATCAAAGATTACTACGGCTTTTTTTCTGCTCTTGTTGAATCACCAGATACATTGAAAAAGTGGCTAATTCGACATCCCAGGCACTTTTTAGCGGTCTCAACGCTTACGGGTAGCCGGACTCCGAAGAGTTTGCTAACAGCAAAATATTGGAGCGGTTCACCGTCTGCTTTGGGTCTCAATCCCGATTTCGATCCCTCCCAGCCTGGTATAGTTCCTGTCGAATATCCGGCGGTAATTAAGTATGGGTTTACTCCGGTTTCATGCAAACCACCGCACGACATAATTCCAGAACAATCTCGACCGGGAATCCCTAAAATTCCCTTTGTCGATCGTGCTAAAGCCTTGGGTTTAGATCCCAATAAACCAGACAATTATTATCGGGACGATCTAATTCAAGCCTTGGCGAAACCTGATGCCCAATACTGGTGGGATTTTGGCATTCAGTTCCAAACCAGCCTAAAAATGCCGATCGACGATGGCATCAATGTCTGGAAGGAAAAAGAATCACCCTTCTTGAGAGTAGGTCGTCTCACCGTCAAGCATCAGATTATTGATTATGAAAAACAATCGGATTTCAACGAAAACCTGAGATATTCTCCCTGGAACGGCTTAGCAGTTCATCGTCCAGTAGGCGCCATAAATCGGATACGCGGTGTTGTTTACCCGGTTGTAGCGAATTATCGCCTTCAAAAGCGAGGTCTTGTGCACCAAGAACCAACCGGAGAAGAAACATTTTAAGAAAATAATTTGAGGCTGGGACATCATATCATTTCCGGTTACACCGGAATGATGTTGACTGTTGACGGTTGACTGTTGACGCCGTGAACAGTGAACAGTCAACAGTGAACCGTCAACAGTGAACTCGAATTTACTATTCCGATGCTAACGGATTTGATATCATTTAATGCCATCAGGCAGGTGTCGTCTGAGCAAATGGCAATTCAAGGAAGTTAACAAGCGAAACCTTCAAAAAATCCCATCCCTTTTTAGGGGGTGGGAGTGTTGAAAATTATAAATTTTTAGCCCTCAGTCCTTAGTCCTCATTATTCAGTAGCAATTAATCAATAACTGAGTTCCTACCCAATTATTAATTATTCTGCTAGCAACCAACTGATGACTAATGACCAACGACTGATGACTAATAACTTAAGCTTGCCGTGAGTAGTATTCCACCACTAGCAGTTCGTTAATCTGTAGAGCAATCCACTCGCGTTCGATAACGCCGTTAACTTTGCCAACCAGTTTTTGCTTATCAAATTCCAAGTGATTCGGCAAGTGAGCCAAGCCTGGGTCTTTGAGATTAGCTTCTACCATTGTGCGAGAGCGCTCTCTATTTTTCACAGCAACCACATCACCAGGCTTGCACTGATAGCTGGCGATATTGACTTCACGGTCATTGACAGTTATGTGACCGTGATTTACCAATTGTCTAGCGGACGGAATGGTTGGAGCCATTCCCATCCGAAACACAGTATTGTCCAAGCGCATTTCCAAAAATTGCAGTAACACTTGACCTGTGGAGCCCGTGACACGGCGGGCTTTGCGGACGTAACGGAGCAGTTGGCGTTCCGTCACACCGTAATTGAAACGGAGTTTTTGCTTTTCTTGCAAGCGAACCGCATACTCAGAGAGCTTTTTGCGGTTTTGACCGTGCTGTCCAGGCGGATAATCTCGTCTGGGGGTTTTGCGGGTTAGACCCGGCAACTCTTTCAGGCGACGGACGATTCTCAATCGGGGGCCTCGATATCGAGACATTTATTTTCCTCTCTAATATCTGTATGCAATTTTATGCAGACTCTATATTATATGTTGGTAACGGTCAAAATTCAAATAAAGATCGATAAAAAAACGATCGACCGGAGGGCGATCCATAATGTGCGGTAAATTCTGAAGGAAAAGCCGATCGATCGATCGCCCCAATCAGCCAAAAAAACTCACTACTCGATCTGCCATGCACAACCGCAATTTTTCCCGCACTTCTTCCCCAAAGCCAGCACCGACAGGCTCAAACCCTACCGCGCGCTGGATATTAGCTCTCGGCACGCAGCTAGCTGCACTCGGTTTGTTGGCAACAGCACTGCCAATCTCGCCAGCATCAGCCATCACTATTAGAATCCCTCGCAATAGGAATCCCTATCGCGTCTGCGCCTTGGAACTAATCGAAGCCGGAGTGGGGGCAGAGGCAGCCGCCGCCGCTTGTGCTGACGCCCTCCGCCCCCGCGACATATCTAAATGCGCCCTCCAAATCAACCGCAAAACTAATATTTCTGGTGTCGAAGCGCTCTCTAGCTGTCGGCGGGTGAGGCGTCCCCAAGAATTGGCTACTTGCGTAGTGAATATTAACAGCAAAAGTCGAACTCAACCTGCAGATCCCCTGGTAGTGCTCGATGGATGCCGCCGCAGTTTATTGCCACAACAGTTTTCTGAATGCGTAGTCGGTTTGAGCGGCAGGCTCGAATTTCCCACTGACCGGTTAATCGCCACTTGTCTTGACCCCAGGGACAGCGTGAGCCAGTTGGACGGGCGTCCTGCACCTACCCCTCCTGTGGAGCTAATTTCACCGCCTGCGCCCCTCAATTAATTTGTCAGTTGTTAGTTGTCAGTTGTCAGTTGTTAGTTGTTAGTTGTTATTTGTTAGTTGTTATTTGTTATTCCACAGCTATTAGCTACTGCCAATCGCCAACTGCCAACTGCCAACTGCCAACTGCCAACTGCCAACTGCCAACTGACTTCTTCCTTCTAATCAAATGTCAGAAATTTTTGCTCAAATTACAGTCGAAGAATTAGGCCGCCAATTAGCAGAAACCAATGCTGAGAAATTGCAGCTTGTAGACGTGCGGGAACCTTACGAAATTGAACTCGCCGCGCTGCCGGGATTTGTAGCTTTTCCGCTGAGCGAGTTTGCCGAATGGTCTGGTGAAATTGACGCTAGACTCGATCGCGACACCGAAACCCTAGTTCTGTGCCATCACGGAGTGCGATCGGCTCAAATGTGCCAGTGGTTAGCCACTCAAGGATTTACCAACGTTAAAAATATCGTTGGCGGCATCGATGCTTACTCAATGGTGGTCGATCGAACCGTCCCCCGATATTAACATCAAATTCAGTTGTTAACTATGGTTTTCTTCAGAGTCCGCACGGGCGGACTTTGTATGTGTAGAAACGAATAATATTCCCACGGAATTCGCTAATTAACAGCAGCAAATCGAAAATTTAAAAGCATACTCATAGTGAGCCGATCGCGCCCCTGCCTTTTCGAGTCATAAAGAGCCTCATCAGCCGCCATTAGCAGCGTTGTCGCATCATTTTCCTCGCTCGGAACAACGCTGGCAATTCCCAAACTAATCGTTAACACAGAATTAGGTAGACCGTCAACACTCTCCGGGTTAAAAACAATATTCAAAGCTTTCACTTTCGCTCTAATTTGTTCGGCAACAACCAGAGCCGCCGATCCATCAGTTTCAGGTAAAATCACAGCAAATTCCTCGCCCCCGTAGCGAGCAGCTACATCAGCAGGACGCTGGAGCGATCGGCGAATTGTCTGAGCTACCGATCGCAAACACTCATCTCCTGCTTGATGTCCGTAGGTATCATTATATATTTTGAAATAATCGAGGTCGCACAAAATTAAAGATATCGGAGACGCCTCGCGAGCCATATGTTTCCATTCCGTTCGCAAGCAACTATCAAAACACCGTCTGTTGCCAATTTGAGTAAGTTCGTCCACATTCACCAAAGCTTGCAGCCTTTGATTTTCTTGCTGCAACTCCTCAAAACGAACCACCGACAACTTGTCCTCGCACAAATTTTGCCCTTGAAAATACAGGCGATATAACTCGCAAGACAAACTACAGTTATTTCCCTCTAATTTGACCAGTCCCATGCTGTCTAACTGATAAGCCATCAAAGGTTCGAGGTGAATGCTCTTTTTAGCATCGACAACTTGTTGGAATGCGGAGGCGAGTTCTGGCTGCTGTTGAATGGCGATCGACTGATTTTGCAAGTAGTCGCTATAAATTCCGCTGTGAGTATGAGCTGCTGTTAACAATTCTGCCAACTCGGCTCGCCCCACTTCCTCCCCAAGCTCCTCCCGATCGACGGAAAGGCGATTTTGTTGCAAAATTGCCAGGTGATACAGCGCTAAATGCACTAAATAAGGATGCCCGCCTACCATGTTCATTAATTGCTCGATCGGAGCGCTATTGCTCCAGTTCAGTCCGTGTCTGCACGCCAAATCTTGAACTTGTTCAGCAGTAAATTCTGAAAGTTTAATCGGCATTCCTACATTAAATGGAGATTGATTAAGATTCAAAGCAATATAAATTTCTGTCGAATGAATGACAACTATGCGGAGTTTTTTCCAAGTTATGCTAGCGCGACCTTGTTCGTACCAAAAACGGATCACCGACAGAAAATCTTGAGCAATATTGGTGCGTTCAAATACTCGATTTATTTCGTTGATCACTAAGACAATGGGACTGTCAATTAGTTCGAGCAAATAGTTCTCAAAGTAAATAGTGCAGCTTACCTTGCTGCCCATATCTTCATCCCAGAATTCATCAATATTTGGTTCGAGTTTGAGTTGCCGAGCAACATTGACACAAAGCCAGCGTAAAAATTTATCTAAATTAGCAAAAACTGCTGCGTCGGCTTGCTGAAAGTCTACAGTTACTGTGCCGTATCCACGATCGACTGCCGCGCGAATTATCCGCAGCATCAGCGAACTTTTGCCCATTTTTTTGGGAGCTTTAATGCGAACAAGGCCTCCGGGTTTGCTAATTTCTGCACAGGCCAGGGCTTCGGCCCCTGAGCGCTCAATATAAAATCGAGAGTCAAGCGGTATGGGGCCGCCGGGAAATTCTAGGTCGGCAACTGTTTGGATCAAGTTTGGTGATTTTGGGAGTCCTGCCATAGTCGTTCCGCAAGGCGATACCCTGACTGTATCTTACTGTGCGTCAACCTTTGTCAGGTTAGGAGCTAGACGAGCGGTGTCCAAGATCGATCGACAATCCTACAAAATCTAAGTTTTTAGGGACTTCCCGGAACTCACTTTGCTATAGTAGTGTCACTTTACCCAATCTCAAACCCTGCTTCAACACGGCTCTACAGACCGACAAAAATTCGACGGTAGCCCAGACGCGATCATTCTTCGCCTTTACCTGAAAAATAACTCGTTGGTCGTCGATGTCGCGCAGGAAGAGTCCCTATCTAAGGAGAAATAATCATTGTCACGCCGCTACCTGTTTACCTCTGAATCGGTCACTGAAGGCCATCCCGATAAAATCTGCGATCAAATTTCAGATACGATTTTAGATGCCTTACTGACTGCAGACCCCAAAAGCCGCGTCGCAGCCGAAGTAGTCGTCAACACCGGCTTAATGCTGCTGACGGGCGAAATTACCACTAAAGCTCAGGTAAATTACATAGAATTAGCCCGGAAAAAAATAGCCGATATTGGCTACATCCACGCTGACAACGGGTTTTCGGCCAATAGTTGTTCAGTGTTGGTAGCTCTTGATTCTCAGTCTCCCGATATTGCTCAAGGGGTGAACACAGCCCACGAAAGCCGCGAACAATCGAGTGAAGAGGAATTAGACGCCATTGGAGCAGGCGACCAAGGCTTGATGTTCGGCTTTGCTTGCAACGAAACGCCGGAATTGATGCCTCTGCCGATTAGTTTAGCCCACCGGATTTGCCGTCAACTGGCCGCAGTCCGCAAAACCGGTCAGTTATCTTACCTGCGTCCCGACGGTAAAAGCCAAGTTACGGTGATTTACGAGGACGGCAAACCTGTTGGCATAGATACGATTTTAATTTCTACCCAGCATACCGAAACGATCGGCGACATCACAGAAACGGCCGCAGTTCAAGCCAAGATCAAAGAAGACCTTTGGGCTGCTATCGTCCAACCTGTGTTTGCCGATATTAGCGTGAAGCCGGATGCAGAAACTCGCTTCCTTGTCAACCCCACGGGCAAATTTGTGGTCGGCGGGCCTCAAGGAGATTCGGGTTTGACGGGCCGCAAAATTATTGTGGATACCTACGGCGGCTATTCCCGCCACGGCGGCGGCGCTTTTTCTGGGAAAGACCCCACCAAAGTAGACCGCAGCGCGGCTTATGCTTGTCGCTACGTTGCTAAAAATATCGTGGCTGCTGGTTTGGCCCAAAAGTGCGAAGTGCAGTTGAGTTATGCGATCGGCGTTGCGCGGCCTGTTAGCATGATGATCGAAACTTTTGGCACTGGGAAAGTTGATGACGATCGCCTTTTGGAAGTTGTGAAGCAGCATTTTGAACTGCGTCCTGCGGGCATCATTCAGGCATTTAACTTGCAGAATTTGCCTGCTGAAAGAGGCGGCCGTTTCTATCAAGATGTGGCGGCTTACGGTCACTTCGGAC
Organism: Microcoleus sp. N9_B4; assembly: GCF_036701635.1. NCBI lineage: Bacteria > Bacillati > Cyanobacteriota > Cyanophyceae > Oscillatoriales > Microcoleaceae > Microcoleus > Microcoleus sp. N9_B4. The sequence continues at coordinate 238,616 of NZ_JAUBRC010000002.1, forward strand.
GCACTGATTTAGACTTGCCTTGGGAGCAAACTGATAAGGCCGAACTCTTGAAAGCAGCTTTGAGCCAGCAGTTGTCTGCTGTTGCTGGATAGTACAATTTTGGGGCGTGTACTGCGCCCCTTATCCATAAATAATATCGGGTGCTACCAATCAATTTAGGGTGCGTACTACGCACCTTATCCCTAAATAATATCGGGTGTTCTTCGGCGCATCTTATCCATAAATAATATCCGGTGCTACAAATTAATAACGTAGCGGGCGCAGTGCCCACATTACAAAAAAAAGAATCCATAAATGCGACTTTTCACACCTTTCCAATCAGCAATTCGCAGTTTTGCCTCTTCCCTCCAACAGCGGTTGGTGGCTGGATTTTCTGCACCAAATCCAGCAACGCTGCCAAGTTCGTTTGCGACTAACAATCCTGGTGGAATTCGCGGCGTTTGGATACCCACCACTGACTGCAAAGTTCTCACATCAAAAGAGCGAATTGCTGAAGCCATGGACTTTCTCGCCGATACGGGATTTAATACCGTTTTTCCTATAATTTGGAACCAAGGTTTTACGGCTTATCCTTCTCAAATTATGCGAGAAAAATTTGGGGTGGAAATTGACTTGCGCTATCAAGGTCGCGACCCCTTAGCAGAAATATGTGTTGAGGCAAAGAGAGTTGGTTTAAAAGTGATTCCTTGTTTTGAATACGGATTTGTGAGTTCTTACAATTGCAAGGGCGGTCATTTGCTGGCGAAAAAACCTGAGTGGATTGCCCGTGATGCTAGCGGCAATTTACTTAAAAAAAATAACTTTGACTGGATGAATTCTCTTGACCCGGAAGTGCAAGACTTTGTGCTGGGGTTGATGCTGGAAGTTGCTAAGAATTATCCGGTAGACGGCGTTCAAGGAGACGATCGCATTGCGTTTCCAGTAGAAGGCGGTTACGACGAAAAAACGGTTAAACGCTATCGAGAAGAGTGCGGTAAAGCAGCGCCGTCGGATTGTAAAGAGCAACATTGGCTGCAATGGCGTGCTGATATTATTACTGAGTTTGTGGCTCGTTTACACCGAGAAGTGAAAGCGATTAATCCTGATTTGTTGCTATCGATGTCGCCGAGTCCTTATGACTGGGGACTGGTGGAATATTTGCAAGATTCTAAAGCTTGGGTTGACAAAAATTTGGTGGATCTGCTTCACCCGCAGTTTTATCGTCGCGATTTTAATGCTTACAAACAATTGGTCGATAAAATGATGGGGGGACAGCTTAGCGGGCAGCAAGTAAAGTGCGTGTCGCCCGGTATTTTGTTGACGAATCGAGGCAGCAAATATAGCATAACTCCCGAACTGTTGTTGCAAGTAATTGCTTACAACCGCTCTTGCGGCATTCAAGGAGAAGTGATGTTTTTTTACGAAGGTTTGCGAGATAACGATAACGCTTTGGCTAAGGTTTTGAAAAAAGGGCCCTATGCTCGTTGAGAGATTGTCCCGCAATCAAGCTGTTTCCGATTGGCTGGCGTCAACTGCGCCGATCGCTATTTAAAACCAAGTTGGTATAAACTTAGGATGTTGCACCATTCTCAGTAAGCTTTTATGAACAGGCAAGATGCCTGTTCCACAAGAAAATTCACTCTTTGTGTAACAGGCATCTTGCCTGTTGCTGACAATGGTTCAAGATGTGAGTATAAAATGATATAGCAGAGCTATGCCCGTTAAAAGCGCAGCGATGCCAAGCAGCAAGCGCTACTTCTTGTCACGCCCATCCCCCAAACAAACCCGATAATTAATAATTGGGGAGTTGCAAAAACAGTGGAATAAGACATATTTTAGAAGTGGTGCAAGCTTTTTTTTTGAAGTAGCATTTTGTAGACGCCATATTTTTTTATACAGACAGTTTAAAAGAGCAATCTCAACCGCTCGCCAAAATATTAGGATAAATCAGTGACCTCAGCAGCAAGCCTCATCCAACAGCTACCCGAACTCAGCGATGCTCAATTCCATCAAAAATATTTGAAACAAAAACAAGGGATGCACACCTTGGCGACTATATTGCCGCAAGTAGAACAGCAAAGTCTGGCTTTGCGGGCAGTAAAATTAGCTCTAAAAGTAAATTTAAAACTCGGCTCGAAGCTAGCAGGAACGGTAAAGCCAGAATTTCAAATAGCCACCATAAAATTAATCGAAAAAATCCCCACTTCGCCGCTGCTCAAAATTCAACTGCTGGCCCTAACAAGTTCGGATATGGCAATTCCGATGCTGGTGGCCGCATTGAACCACAAAGAAAGTGCAGTGCGCCTGGATGGGATTCGAGCGATCGGGAAAATCGGCTCCGAAGCAGCAGTAATTGAATTAGCCCGATCGCTCGAATCCAAAGATTCCCAAATCCAAGCTTGGGCCGCTTGGGCTTTAGGAGAAATTGACTCGAAACCAGCCGCCGTAGCACTGCTCAAAGCCATCAAACACCCAGACTCCGGGGTGCGCGCCTGGGCTGTTTGGGCCTTGGGCAAAATTAACCCGAAAATAGCCGTCCCCGCGCTGCTGAAAGCCCTCAAACACCAAGACTCCGAGGTGCGCTGGCGGGCGGCGGTCAACTGCGGGAAAATCGGCGTCTCTGAGGTAGTTTCCGGGCTGCTGAATGCCCTCAGAGACGAAAATCACATCGTCCGCGCTAGGGCTGCAGCGGCTTTGGGGAAAATCGGCGATTGTGAGGCAGTACCTGGCTTAATAGAATTGCTTCACGATGATCCCGACTCCTATGCAGTTTCTTTGAGGGCCGCCGAGGCCTTGGGACAAATCGGCACGGAAACGGCTGTGGCCGGGCTGGTGCAAGCCCTTAACCATGACGACTCAGACGTGCGCGGCAGTGCAGTTTCTGCCTTGGGAGAAATCAGCAGCGAGGCGGCTATGGTGGCCGTAATCGGGTCGCTCTCGGATCGAGATATTTTCGTGCGTGGCAGGGCGGCGGTTGCCCTCGGAAACATCAATACAGAGGGAGATGCTAAATTGCAAAAAATGGTGGTCGCGGGACTGGCGATCGCAATTGGCGACAGCGAATCTTATGTACGGTGGAGAGTTGCTGCTGCTTTGGGGGAAATTGGGACAGAGGAAGCTGTGGCCGGTTTGGTGCGGTTGCTGGGGGACGAAAATTCTGGAGTGCGCCAAAAGGCTGTTAAATCCCTCGGTCAAATTGGCTCAACGGCTGCTCTTGTTGCTCTGGAAACAGCTTTAAATCGCGAATTTGCTGACGTTCGGGCGCTGGCTGTCCAATACTTGGCCGATGTCAGCACTGAGGCAGAAACAGTTGATTTTGATCCCTCTGTTTCCCCAGATTTGTCGGGTGAAAAACTGCCGAAAATCCTGATTGCTTCGCAAGCAGAAGCCAGCGAATACATTGTTGAGCGCGCTGCTGGGCGCGAGATTAAATACCTGATCTCGATCGGCACTCCGGGTGTGCCCGAACCCAAAACTTTTGATCAAATCCCGAACCGAATGTGCATGGAGTTTAACGACCTCGACACCCCCGTTGACGACCCCGATCAAATCTTGCCTACCCTTGAGGATGTACTGAAAATTATTGACTTTGCCCTTAAAATGTCGTCGCAGGGAGGCAGTTTGCTGATCTGCTGCCAAAGTGGGATCAGCCGTTCAACTGCCACAGCTTTGACTGTTTGTGCTGCGCTGTTGGGTCGTGGCAAAGAACGGGAAGCTTGGGCGTTGGTGCTCGCCGCCAGACCCCAAGCCAAGCCGAATCGCTGGATGGTACACTTGGCTGATGAAGCTTTGGGTAGAGACGGTAAGCTAGCACTGGCGATCGAATTGACTACCGTAAATGCAGAACTCGCAATCGCTAACAGTTGAGCGAAAGCATCCAGGATACAAGCCCCCGGATTCATTCCTTCGCAGACTCAGGACCCAGAAATAAAAAACCTGTATCCGAGAAACAAGCCCCCGAATTTATCCGTGGGGTCAATGCTTCAATTCTTTAATCTAAAATCTAAAATCTAAAATCGATTGACTCGCAGAAACCGGGTTTCTTTTCGCAAGCCCTACAGTTATACTCAACTAACGGCACTTCACCTCAGACTTGTCTTTGCGGGGCAACGATGCCAAAAGTCGATCGCCAGGGTGCAAAAGTTCGATCGGCTGCTGCATTTGTGACATTCTGTGCTAAGAAGTTGTCGGATGCTCAACAAAAACCGTCAAGCAATCGTCGCATTGCTGGCAGCCAAAGCCCAAAGCGAAGGAATCGGGTGCATTGTCAACAGACAATATCAACTTTGGGCTACTCACAGGCAAAACAGGTCAGAGAGAATTTTCTGCCTGTAACATTCCACGCAGGGATAATTCACTGCGGGGATAAATTTTTATTTTTTTGCCTGCTGCAGACTTTTACGAGTCGAAAAAGTAATTTGGCAACAGTCCTCAACAGCCTAATTATCTCTTAGACATCAACCGAATTTAAGTTTCTCCTCTGACTCGACCAGAGTTTCAGATGCTTTTTCGCAGATGTCTACGGTCAAATAGACAAGCTTTTCCGTTTGGAGAAATTAAGAGCGTGGTAGATTTTAACAGAAGACAGGGGTTGCATATGTCAAAAATTAACTTGCTAAAAAAAACAGGACACGAAGCAAGTTTCTCGGTTGCCGTTTGGGAAGACCAGGGGGAATTGAATCCAGACTTAGAACCATTTAACCCGCCGAATAAAAACGTGAAAACGCGAAATGTTAACCAAAATAATACCAATTTAGGTAAACAGATGCCAGTTTTTATTTCCGGAGAAGTGGCTTCTGTAGAAACCGTGGAAACAAAAAAAAATCCCCATAATTTTCTAGAAAAAGTATCCTTGAAAGTCCGCAAAAGTTTGCCCTCTAAAATTGGCGGTTTGCCTATCCATCAAAAAATTGGCTACGGGTATTTGCTGGCAATAGGAATCGGCTTTTTAGGTTCGCTGAGCGGACTGGTGATTGCCGATTACTACCAAGGACAAGGATTAAAGCAATTCAATGATGCTCACCTACAAGCGCAATTGCTCGGCAATTTTAAAGAGGCAGCGCTGGCGGCCCAATTGCAGGGTTCACAGCTAGATTCTTTTGTAGATAATTCTGTCAAGCTAAAACAGCAAGAAGAGCAGTTGGTTAAGAGTATTGTTAAGGCAAAAAATCTGCGTTTTCGTATAGAAAACTTTGCCGGCAGCCAACCCGCTTGGCTGGCGGCTAAACCGGAAGTTCTCAAGTTTTTAGTGCAAGATTGCACGAAAAATTTAGAAGCCTACGCCGATACTCTCAAGTCAACTTTGCAGGAAATCCAGCCATCGCAACTATCGCCTCGGGAGATAGAGTCGGCCAGAAAATTGCTCGCAATCGAAAGCGGAGAAGGTGTAAAACAGCTCAACAGCAGCCTTGAGGAATTGAGCAAAATCCTTGAGATTGCTCAGCAGCAAGAGGGCCAAGGCGGTGAAGTGATGGAAGAGGCCCAAGGAATGGAGAAAGCCATAATTATTATTAGTATGCTGCTGTCGGTAGTGGTGGCTGGAATGGTGGCTTACCGGACGAGTCAGGCGATCGCCCAACCTGTTATCAGCGTCACTCAGGTGGCCCAACAAGTAGCCGCTGAGTCTAATTTTGACTTGCGAGCACCCGTCACCGGACAAGGCGAAATCGGCTCTCTGGCTGCCTCTCTCAATCACCTAATCGAGCGGGTTTCGGGACATACAAAAGAATTACAACAAGCTAAGGAAGTCGCCGTCGCCGCTAACACTGCTAAAAGCCAGTTTTTAGCAACTATGAGCCACGAATTGCGGACGCCTCTAAATGCGATTATCGGCTACAGTCAACTACTTTCAGAAGATGCCCAGGATGCGGGATTTGATGAGTTTGTACCGGATTTGCAGAAGATTGAAAAAGCAGGCGCGCATCTGCTATCTTTGATTAACGATATCCTTGATTTGTCAAAATTTGAAGCGGGGGGTATGAAACTCGAAATCCAGGAGTTTGACATCGAATCCCTGGTTGATAATGTTGCGAGTGCCGCGAAACCGTTGGTAGAGAAAAATGGTAATGTTTTGGAGATTGAGTGCGATCGAACTGTGGGCATAATGCACGCAGATTTCAAAAAAGTGCGCCAGGTTTTGATACATCTGCTTAGTAATGCTGCGAAGTTCACCAAAAACGGTAGGGTGAAAGTAAGTGTGAAGCGCATTGCAGGAAGTGAAAAATTGAATGCAGCAGGGCGTGAGGCGATTGACGATTCAATGCCTGCCGATGAAACTCATTCTGCGGCGATTGCTTGTCCCCTGCTGAATGTTCAAGACTCGGATTGGATTTGTGTATCTGTTAAGGATACCGGAATTGGAATGTCGGAAGAACAACAACACAAATTGTTTGAAGCTTTTGTGCAAGCTGACTCTTCAGCGGCGCGACAGTACGACGGCGCCGGATTGGGGCTGACACTTAGCCGCTACTACTGTCAGATGATGGGCGGGGAAATTTTGGTAGAAAGCGAAGAGGGGAAAGGGTCTATTTTCACTGTGCGGATACCGGCGGGAAACGGGTGATGTGATTTTGGGGCGAGAGATGTAGGGGGTAGGCAGAGGGGCGAAAATTCATGTTTCAAACCTCTGGCTTTATGTCGAAATGCTTTAGTCTTGTCAGTGGGGGCGATCGCACAGAAAGATCAGGTTTCGCGATCGGGTTTGCGAGAAAGTTCGGGGCGATTGGTTTTTAGAAGTCGGCAGATTTTTGAGGCGGTGATGAGGCTTAAGGTAATTGTATCGGTTGGAACAGTAAAGTGTTCCTGGGACGATTTAGCAACCTAACGATCCCAATTACCTGCCGTTAGTAAAGTTGAACTTCTAACAGATAGCCTCTCAGCGGTCGGGTGCATAGGGGTTGTTATGCCGCCGCTTTATTGCAACTTGCTCTAGGTCTTAGACCATTTAATCAGCAAATCATTCAGGACACTTCCATCTTTGATATGATCCAGGAAGAACCTGCGTTCCTCAACTGGAAGGGACTTAGTTGCAATAATAAATGCACGCTTACTCCACGTGTCTAATCCTTGATAACTCTCCTTTAACTCTCTTAACCAATCCCCCATATTCAAAGCATAGGCACTCAACAGAATTTCCCTCCTTAAAGTTGGTGGCGATGATTGATACGTAGATATTAAGCTACTGCTATTATTCAACAGTCGCTTTCTAGCAAATAAACTTAATAATGTCATTTGAAAATATTCATTAGATTTTATTAGATCGCTATTTAGAAGATTGAATATTTTAGTACCTAAATTTTTCCAATCCCCGGTATAGTTATTATTAACTGAAACCAAGTAGTGGCAAATATCGCTAATAGCGGGAGTTAACTCATCTGCGTGATTTATGCAAAAATCAACTGCTGATGGAACTCCTACTTGTGACAAACGGCGAAGAAGCCATCGTAAGCGCGTAAAGTTGGGTTCTCTTTCTTTGAGGTAATCAGATAAAATAGTTTCTATACGGTTTTTATCAAATACTTTTACTTCATCTAAAGAGAGTGCATTTAAGCTAATAGGTGAATAGGGATTTTGGCTTGAACGAGCGCGGAGGACTGTTAGTATTTCTTCTTCAAAATCATTGATGGGTCTATCTTGAAGCATATTTTGACAATGAGCTTCAAATTCTTCGCTTTCATAAATTTTGGTCTTTTGTTTTTGTACTATCAATCTTTGCTGTTTATCAAGAATCTCAGCCATTTGGTAAACAATTACTCTTCCTTGGGTGTAATCGTCGCAAAAAATGACAATATCATCCACATATCTACAGTAATCTATGCCCTTCATTGAAAGGCTATTATCAACAGAAATAAGTGACATTTCACCCAATATATGGGTTGAATGTGGACCGACAGGTATGCCTCTTGACACTTTGACAGTTATACTCTCCAGTAGGTTCATAATCCATTTTTTAATCTGATTAGGAAAACAGGACTGTATTAATTGATTTTCAATATTGTGGTGATAAATTTGATTGTAAAAATCTGCTATATCAAGATAGACAGCATACTTGTAATTTGAGGATTTTTTCTTGCAGTTCTTCCAAAACTCAAGCCAAGAAACATTGGGATTGTAAAGGCTCCAGTCTCCCTGTGGCTGAAAACGATACCCAAAAATTTTGTCCTCCGAAATAGGGATTCGACGGTTTTCTATCAGATTTCCATATTCATAGATGACCGCAGTTAAAATAATGTTATCAAGGGGATCGAGCTGAGTAGCGGTTCTATAAGATAACTCATCTTTAGGAACAATAAATCTTCTTGATGCTCCATACTCATAATTTCCCAGATCAATCTCCTTTATTTTATTGACAGCCTCATTCTCGATTTCATACAGGCAATCAAGCTCTACTGGTTTTGGAAAAAGGTCAGTGTCTCCATATTTAATTAGATGATTAAGAGACCATCGTATAGATTTTTCATCAAGTTTCACTTTGCGTTAGTCTCCATCTATTTATTGTGTCGCCATCGCAATCACTATTACTTTTGTATAATAACAGAATATTACCTCTCCTCAAACGGCTTGATGTACTCTATCTTGATTTCTGAGTCGGCAGAGTCAGACTTCGTTTTGCTGTAGTTCCTCTTCTGGCAGGGGTTCAAAGAAAGAGTCTCCGAGTTGTCCGGTGAGTAAAGAATGCTGCTCGCTACTTCATGATGAGAGCTTATGAGGATGGTCGAGAAGCTGAAATGACCAATAGGTCGGTTTAGAAGCTTCTAGAACGCGATCGTCCTGCAATCGATTACAATCAAAGATTAGAAAGCAACAAAAAAACATCGCCCTGAGCGTAATTGCAGCTAAAGGGACGATCGCCAAATACCACCAAATGATATCTGTGGGTATCTGGGAAAATCGGCGCGTAGAATGACTAAAAGATGTAGAGACGAAAACCAAAATCTACGCTGAAGTCGGCATCCCTGAATACTGGGTAGTTAACCTCAAAAAGAGACAGTTGTTCGTATTTCGAGACCCTCAAGATGGGGATTACGCCTCTAAATTCACGCTAACAGGCGGAACAGTTAACCCGATCGCATTTCCAGATGTATTTGTATCCGTAAATGCGATCGTCAGCAATTAGGAGTAGGAAGTGTTCACAAAATTCAACCTAATTACCTTTCTGGCTCTGCTTCGGAATCAATTTCCCAGGAAACACGACTTTTCGTAGTTCTTCTGCTCCTAAAATGATCGGTGGACACACCAGCAATAGCAGCCATTGCCAGGGTGCTAAAGGTGCTGTCGAAAAGACGCGGCTCAACAATTCGTTATTGATCACGATCACCACTAAAATCCATTCAATGACAATTCCGAGCCAGATTTGTGGATTAGAAAAGAATCCCAGCCGCAGAATTGATCCACGTTCCGATCGGCAAGCAAAGACATTGCCCGTTTGACAAGCCACAACCGATGCCAGAGTCATAGTGATGGCTTGAGTATAGATGGCGATCGTAGCGGCATCTGCTGAACGAGACAGAATGCTTGGGGTTGCGGCTTGTAATTCTGCCAAGTCATAACCGTAACTCCACCACACCACAAAAAATGCTGCCATCGCTAGGGCAGCTTCCAGCAATCCCAAGAAGCCATAGGCGCGCAACAGCAGAGACCGATCGAGAAGCGGTTGCGATTTTTTCCGGGGGGGCTGCTGCATGGTTCCGGCTTCTGCCCGTTCTGCGCCCAATGCCAATGCAGGCACTATGTCAGTTCCTAAATCAATGGCAAGAATCTGCATGATCACCAGTGCAGGAGGAATTTTCAACGCCACCATGAACAGAAATGGTACTAGTTCCGGCAGGTTTGATGCCAGGATGTAGGTCATAAATTTGCGGATGTTTTGATGCACGGCTCGCCCCTCCTCGATCGCGACCACGATCGTCGCAAAGTTGTCATCGGTAAGGACAATATCGGCGGCTTCTCGTGCCACATCGGTGCCATTCATCCCCATCGCGATGCCAATATGGGCAGCCCTTAATGCTGGTGCATCATTGACTCCATCCCCTGTCACCGCAACTACATCCCCGATCGTTTTATAGGCTTCCACCAGCCGCAGCTTATGATCTGGAGACATCCGAGCAAACACTAGCCCCGATCGATATTTCAGAATTTGTTGCAATTGAGCATCCGACAGATGCCCCATGCCTTCACCCGTTACCACCCGTACAGAATCGGTAACTAATCCAATTTTGCGGGCGATCGCCTCAGCAGTCAGTCCATAGTCACCCGTCACCATCGTCACCTTAATTCCTGCCTGATGGCACTGAGCAAGAGCATCTCTTACCTCTGGACGGGGCGGGTCAAACATCGCCACCAGACCAATAAAAATCAAGTTTTGCTCTAAGTCTTGCGATCGCAAATCCAACATTTCACTCCCCCCACGGCGAGCCGCCACCCCCAAAACCCGAAAGCCCTGCTGGGCTAACTCATCGTTGGCCGCCACTATTTCATTCGAGTCGGATTGAGTGAGTTCGGAGAGAGTTCCATTCCGCAAGATAGATGTGCAGTGTCGCAACACTTCCAGCGGTGCGCCCTTGGTAAAAGCCAGGTTCGGCAAATCGCTATTCCATAGCGCGGACGATCGCCAGTCCAACACCACCGTCATCATCCGGCGACGAGAATCAAAAGGCACCTCCCGCAAGCGGGGAAGCTGTTTTTGCAAAGTTTCCAGATTCAATCCGGCTTTGGCAGCAGCCACCAGCAGAGCCGCTTCCGTTGGATCGCCAATTTCTTGCCAACGGCTAGGCGCTGTCAGGTGAATCAGCCGTGCATTCGAGCAAAGTGCCGCCCCCGTAAGCAGCAAATTGACTTTCCAGGATTCTTCAAAATTCGCGGGAATCTGAACCTCACCAGCCGTAGGATCGTATCCGGCCCCAGTCACTTCAATCAGAGTCGGCGTCATCGATGGATGGGATTTCTGCTTGCCGTTAAGAGGTGGTAAGACAGCCGACTCTTGGCTGGCAGGATTTGGGCTGTTCTCCGAAGATTCCCAGGGAAGCCAGAGATAATGCACCGTCATTTCGTTTTTAGTCAACGTTCCGGTTTTGTCGGTGCAGATCACCGTTGTAGCGCTCAGGGTTTCCACAGCCGAAAGACGACGCACCAAAGCATTACGGCGCACCATTCGCCTCACTCCGATCGCCAATGACAAAGTAACCGTCGGCAGCAAACCCTCTGGCACTAGCGCCACAATGATCCCGATCCCAAAAATAAAGCTCTCTTTGAGCTCCATCCCCACCAGCAGGTATGTCAGCAGAAATACTAGAACTCCCATACCAAGGGCGATCGCAGTGATGATCCGCACAATATCAGCAACCTGCACTTCCAACGTGCTTGGTTCCCGTTTCACAACGGCGGTGAGATGGGCTACGTGACCAAACTCGGTTTGCGCTCCCGTGGCATACACAACAGCAACGCCCCTTCCTGACGAAACCGTCGAGCCTGCGAGCACCAAATTTGGGATTTCCGCCAGATTGACCTTTTCTTGTAAGGGATGTTCGCCCGCTGGTATCGTTTTGCCAGCGCGGATTGATGCAGCTTCGCGCACCCGCACCGGATGAGCGTTACGGGCAACAGGAAGCGATTCGCCCGTCATTACAGAAATATCCAAATACAGGCTTTGATCTGTGACTAACCGAGCATCCGCAGAGATGCGATCGCCCTCTTCCAACTGCATCACATCTCCACGCACCAGTTCCTTTGCCGGAATCTGCTTTAGTTCCCCATTCCGATACACTTTCACCTGCATCGGCAACACATTCTTTAAGGCCGCTAATGCTTGCTCTGCTTGAAACTCTTGCCAAAAACTGAATACAGCATTAATCCCGATCACCGCCCAGATTGCCCAACCTAATTGAGGAGTTCCCGAAATGAATGCCAAAATCCCTGCCACCCATAGCAGCAGGGCCATAAAGTGCCTTAACTGATCGGTAAATCTTAGCCACAGAGGTCGATGTGCGGGTTCTGGCAACTCATTCGTGCCAAATTTTACGAGTCGATCGAAAGCTTCGTCATCAGATAACCCGTTCTCGCTGATTTCAAAGGATTGATATACATCTTCTGGTGATAGGGCCCAAATTGGTTGATGCGATACTGCCATACATCCCCACCCTAGAAATAGTTAATGCAATCATTTTTGGCATATTTCCCGACGGATTTGCGTAAACTTAATTTTTCTTACAATATCCATCTTATTGAGCCGGCAGGGGGATATTTTATTTTTCCCATATTTTTCTTTAATAAAGTTCGTTTTATGCAGTTTTTTAAATTTCCGATTTTTAATTATTTCACTAGGTGCAGGCTGATGATATAATTAGTTGAAAATGTACAAAATTATTAAAATAAAAAACGTTTATTTAAGAATGTGGAGTGAGCCACGATAGACTGTATTAATAAACATCATAACAGCCCCTCCAAAAAACAGGTTTATCTTATACAAGTGCTTAAATCATACTCATCTTGAATATTTTTGACTCGGAAACTAGCATTAAACTTTTTTTTAAACTGACTTTGTAGCTGTTGTATACTTGTTGTTTGTTTAGGCACACGAGTAGACACAACAAAACATAGCTTCTTGATTTTTTGGGGATTGTCCGAAAGTAATCGGATAGTCGATTCTATTTGTGCAACTGCATGGACAATATCGCTTCCCTTCAACTCTACATATATTTCTACTTCATCCGAAGGCATAAGTGCGTAGTCACAACGCAAAGTCTCGTTGTCAGTGATAACGCATCCATCCACCTTAATTGTTAATATTTTGTCTTGATTCGGGTTTATGAAAGTTATTTTACTTTTGTTCTCCTGCAATACAATTTTTGTGTCATATCTATATTCCTCACACTCTGGAAGACTTTTCATATACGATTCAAACTAAGTTCAGAAGTTGATCGAATTCAATAGCTAGGTCATCAGAAACAGAATCAATCACTTTTGCATCTATCAACCCTGTCTCAGAACACACAATACTACTGCATTTTCCATCCATTAAAACATAGGCTGAAAGATCGGAAACATCTACTGATTTATATCTCGACACAATTTTTTCTAATTGACGCTGCACATCTCCGCTGGATTCCTGATAAAGGAGACCAGCCTGGAGTAAATTATTAAATGCTGTTAGGACATAGGGACTATGGGTAGTTATGAAGAATTGAATTTGCTCCTTGCGACAATTAAATACAGTAGCAATCAGTTCGACAACATTACGCTGTGCGCTGGGAAATAAATGTGCTTCTGGCTCCTCAATATACACTGTCTGCCCAATACCCGATGAAGTTAGAAAAGGTAGTGCAGCTAGCATGATTGTCAGAGGCAATGTTTCCTGTTGACCTGAAGATGAGTTTGCAATACTAATCCGTCTTCCATCTGCCACCTCCAGAAAGTCTTTCCCTTTTTCGTGTACGTGCTTCCCACATAGAGAATTTTCTATTAGCCTGTCTATTTCCTCTTGTATATCTTTGGCATTTGTTTCTGCAAGCCTACTTCTAGATACTATAGCGGAACGTTTTATATTTTCATATGTTGAACCAAACTCTCTTAGAAATGGATCTAGCGCGTTATTACTCGACAGAAAAGAAAAGATGTTATTCTGAAGATTAGCAAAAAAAGAGCGGCCGGCAGGAATAAACAACTGACTAAACGCTGCTTCTCGGCTGATAGATTTTACTAAAGATTCTACAAAGAAATCTCTCAAAACCTGGTTGATTACATATAGCCGATCGAAACTCTCATACTTAGGATTTTCTTCAGAATATTGAGCTATTATTTTTTTTAATAAATTGCGTAGTTCTGTGAATTCCTTCTTGAATAATTCTGAATAACTGAGCACAATCTTGCCTTTTGACTCCTTTTTTTTACTAACTTTTATAAAAATGTTTGCAATCTCATACCTGATAAGAAAATCTTGTTTTCCCCAAGAATCGGGAGGAAAATATTCCTCAAATTTCTTAGAATAGTTGGAATCTAGATTGCGTTTGGTCTGCTCGTTCTCTACAACCGATAAAATTTCCCATACGAAGTTCTTAAAATAGAAAAGAAGTTTGGCGCAAACACTTTTACCACTGGCTTGGGGGCCAATCAGTATATTTATGCGCTTGATATCAATCTCCAAATCTGTGATACCAGCAAAGTTTTTAACTGTTAATTTTTCAGCCATAACTGGAATTCAAGCAAGCTAAGGGATTTTACTATATTTTAACATTCAAATTAGACCTTCAGTGTTAACAATTATACTCCTGAGTCAAATAAACGGAATTAGCCACCCTAGCGTTATCCTACGGTACCAAGATACCAGCGATTTCCTTGTTGAGTGCCACATAGCCTTCTGAGTTAATATGCAGGAAATCTCTCTCGACTGTATTTCGGGTCAACTATCCCCTGGGAATTCGCCAATACGGGGCTGCTATCAAAAACAGTTACTCGATCGCCTCCTCAATTGCTCTAAACTCTCCCCCACAAAGCCAATCCGCCGCCCCTTCCCCTAGCCGCAATTATCCCATCTTCTACCAGAAAATATGCAAAAAATGCCTGCTTCCCCACACTCAAACTAAAAAATTCCGCCTCCCGCGCTTCTCCACCGCGAATAAATCCTTGATACACAGTTTTACCCAACAATTTCACCGTAATTCTGGTAAAATCAAAAGCTAAAATATTTTTATTAACCAAAAACTTAGTCGGCCCCGAAAGAGTTAGTCTGATCGCCCCAACTTGCACCGAATTCTCCACCCTGCCGATTTCGCTATCCGCATCCCCACCAGCAACAGGTTCAGCCGAATAAGCAATTTGAATTCTCGCCACCCACTCAGGGATATAACGTCCCGCACCCAAGACAATCCCCGCTTTTTGTCGAGTCTTTTTCGTCCCGGTGATAAAGCAAAGTTGCCAGTTGCCGATTAATTGCTCGAAAGAATAGCGAATTTTATTTTTTTTCGCGTTTTTTTCAGATTCTAGGAGGGCGGCGACTACGGCGGCGGGAGATGGTTTAGTATTCGATTTAGCGGCTTGTTCTAGAACAGATAGGTTTTCCATTTAACTAACAATAACAGGAATTTACTAGGCTTGATGCACAAAAAAATAGCAACAGGCAAGATGCCTGTTCCACCAGAAGAGAAATTGCTGGTGGGGCAGGCAAGATGCCTGCCTCTGATGCGCCACAGGCAAGATGCCTGTTCGACCAGAAGAAGAGAAATTGATTGGGGGGCAGGCATCTTGGCTGCCTCTGATATGCCTTTTCAAATTCGCTTTCAAAACTTTGATACAATCCGTCAAATACGACCTAAATCTGTCAGCATAGGAATAGATAATTCGATCGCAAAGAGGCCACCGTGCAACCCGTAGACTTTACAACTTTAACCGCCACTTGCAGCGAACTGCGAGCCCAATGGCTGCCAGCGCGCTTAGAACAAGTCTACCAGCGCGATCGATTTACCGTGTCCCTGGCCCTCCGCACCATGAAAGGGCGCGGCTGGATAGACCTTTCCTGGCACCCTGTGGCCGCCCGCATCTGCGTCGGCGACCCCCCGCCCCGCATTCCCGACACCTTCACCTTCAGCGAACAACTGCGGCACCAACTCAGCGGTTTAGCCTTAGTTTCCATCGCCCCTGTTGCATCCTGGGAAAGAGTCATCGACTTGCAATTCGCCAAACGCCCCGGAGAACCAGCCCTCTGGCATCTCTACGCCGAAATCATGGGTAAGTACAGCAACGTCATCCTCACCGCCCAAGACAACCTCGTTGTCACCTGCGCCCACCAAGTCAGCGCCAAACAGTCCACCGTTCGCCCCATCCAAACCGGGCAACCCTACGAAATGCCCCCGTCTTTGACCGATGCAGTGCCGAGTCTGAGCGAATCTCAAAACCGCTGGCAATCACGAATTAGCCTGGTTCCGGGGCAATTAAAGGGCAATCTGTTGAAGAATTACCGAGGGATGAGTAAGGCTTTAATTGGGTCAATGATTCGATCGGCTTCTTTAGACCCCGAACAATCCACCGACAGCCTGAATCCCGACGAATGGCAGCAACTATTCCAGCGCTGGCTATACTGGCTGCAATGCCTGGAAAACTCCAAATTTCACCCGAGTTTTACCCCCGAAGGCTACACCGTCATCGATTGGCCCGCCCCAGAAAATCACAATGTAGGGGCAGTGCCCCCGTGCCCGCCCTCTGATTCTTCTTCCGTTCAAGAAATACTTAACAGCTACTACACAGGGGAAATCAATCAACAAGTATTCGCCCAACTGCGGCATCAGCTTACCCAAAAACTCAACAACGTCCTGGCCAAACTGCGCCTCAAAGCCAACACATTTAAAGAACGCTTGCAGCAATCGGCAGACGCAGACACCCACAAATCCCAAGCCGATTTGCTGATGGCAAATTTGCAGCATTGGGAACCAGGAATGAAATCAATTTCTCTCCCTGACTTTGAAACCGAGAAACCAGTTATCATTCCCCTCAACCCGGAAAAAAACGCCGTTCAAAACGCTCAAGCCCTCTACAAAAAACACCAAAAACTTAAAAGAGCTCGCATTGCTGTAGAACCTTTGTTAGCCGCCGTACAGGAAGAAATAGACTATTTAGAACAAGTTGAAGTCGCACTTTCGGTATTGGAAACCTACCGCAACACCCAAGATTTGCAAACCCTCGCCGAAATCCGCGAAGAACTGATCCAACAAAAATATCTAGACGTACCAGATTACCGCAGTACCGACAAAAATGCTGCGATCGAATTTCACCGCTACCAAACCCCCAGCGGCTTTGAATTATTAATCGGGCGCAACAACCGCCAAAATGACCAACTCACTTTTCGCACCGCCAACGACTACGACTTGTGGTTCCACACCCTAGAGATTCCCGGAAGTCACGCTTTGCTGCGTCTCACACCCGGTACTGTGGCTGAAGAAACCGATTTGCAATTTGCGGCCGACATGACTGCTTACTACAGTCGCGCCCGCCACAGCGAACAAGTCCCGGTGGTTTATACAGAACCGAAATATGTATACAAGCCCAAAGGCGCGAAACCGGGTATGGTTGTATACAAGCAGGAGCGGATTGTCTGGGGTAGACCGCAGCAAGCTCCGGCATAGTTTATATAAAGTGAGTAAAATGGTCGATCGGCAATCGAAACCTGGTTTTTACGCCAAATAAACTGTTTGGAACCGATAAACCCGGGTTTTTGAACCCCGGCTTGATTATACAAAGTTACCTGGAGTGCGATCGTCCATCACAATTAAAATTCCTCTGTAATGTAAAGTTTTATTACAGAAAATTAAATTTTGTTGTTATAATACCCCTTAAGAGAGATGATTTTCTTTTAGAACCCGCTGCAAAGAAACGTGCAACTTGGGTTTCCTCACTGTGAGAAAAACACTGTGGGAACACAACGGATTTAACTATTTGTGCAGACCAGCTTTAGCTAAAGCTGGTCGTTTCTGTTTAAACCTTAAACCCGCTCCTAGAAAGTAAACGTCGTTCTGACAACCCCAATCACCAAATCAGAATTATTCTTATTGTGGTCAGGAGCAGTCAGCCAAATCAGACCAGGAGTGACAGAAATATTGTCGCTCAACTTAAACTGATAGAAACCTTCAACGTGCAGCGAAGTATCCTTATCTTCCGGCAAAGTCCGATTAGTAGAACTCGTCACCCGCGGCTCCATACCTACTAGAATCCCTGCCACATTTCCTTCTTTCAACAAATCGGGAAAAGCCAAAGTAACGGCCCAGTTCCAGATTTTTTGATCCCCCCGCTGCACAGAACCCGTAGGAGTAGCCAAGTTGGATAAAATGCGCTGATTAGTGTAACCCGCCCAACCGCCAATTGCAAATCTCCGGTTCAACTGCCACGAAGCTTGCGCGCCGTAGGAATTGCTAGAAACTGGCACATTGCTATCGCTGTCGAGCCCGAAGGAACCGAGACGCACCGGGAAATTAGAAGCATTGCTGCCGGTACCGGTAACAAAGTTGTAGGAATTAACGTAAGTTAAACCTAAAGCCATGTTATCGTTCGGTTTGAAAGTCAACTGAGCCAAACCGCCGTAAGAACCGTTGAACAAACCGTTACCCCGCGTCGGGTTCGCGGCGTTGCCGGCCATATATCCCAAACTCAGTTCGAGTTTTTCCCCAAACTGATGCCGCAGAGCAATGCCAGAACCACCAATCAAATAGTAAATCGGGTTGCGAGTACCGAAGTTAGAAAGAGCACCGCTGCCGCCGTCTCCGTCAAAGTAAGGGTTGACTGTGTTGGTAAAATCGTCAGCCGCGCCGGCATTAGCTTCGAGAATTACAGTAGTGCTTTTGCCGATAGGGAATTGGTAAAGCAGCGCATCTAAACTTACAGTATTGCTAGCCTCGGCAAAAGGCCCAGCATTAAACCGCAATTCCCCTTCTGCGGTTTTGGTATTATTAGTAGAAAACGAACCCAGATTCAAAACTTGCAGTCGAGTTCTGAGCAAATCTTCGCCAGAGAAACTCGTGTCGAAATTGATCCGAACCCTGCTACCAAAAGCCGTGGATTTATCAGCTTCGCGGCCCTCGGCATCCTCTCCCCCGGCGATACCCGTCAAACCAAATATCACTTCGCCGTTGAGTTTAGTTGTAGTCGAAAACTGATTTGCTTCTAATTCAGAGGCGCGCGCTTCCAAAACATCGACGCGACCGCGCAAAGTTGCCAATTCCGCCGCAAATTCTTCTTGCAACCTTTGCACAGAAGCCAAATCTTCTCGCGTCGCCAGATTTCTGGAACCGCCTTGAATCAGCTCGCTAACTTTATCCAAACACGCATTTAAACCTGCTGCAAACTCGTAGCGAGTCATCGCCCGGTTGCCGCGAAAAGTGCCGTCAGGATAGCCAGCTATGCAGCCGTAGCGCTCTACTAGAGATTGCAAAGCTTGGAATGCCCAATCGGTTGGTCGAACGTCGGAAAGTTGAGAAACTGAGGTTACTTGGCCGGCGGCATCTTCGCTGCTACTGTCTTCGGCGCTGTATTGGTTGATTTGTTCTAAAACATTTGACTGTGCTTGAGGTTGGGCACTTGGAGAAGTGAATTGGGAAATCTGATCGGGTTGTGCGACGGCTTTTTCTGCGTTTAAATTAGCCGGTGCAACTGCGGGTTGCGTTTCGCTTAAGTTTGCGGGTGCTACTGCAGGGATTTGCTCTGCGACAGGTTGTTCGGGACTTAAATTTGCGGGCGCTACTGCGGATTTGGTTTCGCCTAAATCTGCTGCTGCAACTTCCGGTGCTTTTGCTTGTTCGGCAACTGGGGCGATCAAATCGTTAGTGAAGCCCTCGTAGAGGTTCGCACTTTCTTTCTCAATAGTTTCAACAGTTGACTTGCTAGCTAGTGACGCTGGTTCGGCTGTCTCAGGCTTTGCCGTCTCAGACTTGGCCGCCTCGGTTGCAGCACCTGCTAATTGCAATTGATCAGCTTGAGCTGTGGTGGCAATTTCTACAGGTTGCTCTGCTGCTAGCGCCGTCGAAGATACGACTAAACTTGCTGCCAATACAGCGGGACTAACTAAAAGTCCCTTCCACAAAATTCTGGACATTTTTTCCTCACACCACATTACGGTCGATCGCCAGTTCCGAAGATTTAGCCGATCGCAAATCACCTTTAGTATTCCGCCTAATAGTATTTCTTATCAACAATCGGGCAAATCACTGCCGAAGAGTGCAGTTTTGCTGTGGCTGATTTGACAAAAACCCCGTTTATTCCCAAAATCCTTGTTTTGACTCACCGAAGAGCACCATTCTCAAGAACAGGCAAGATGCCTGTTCCACAAAGAGTGAATTTTCTTGTGGAACAGGCAAGATGCCTGTTCCTAAACAAATAATTGAGAATTGTGCAACATCTTAGTTTAAAGATACCTACATAGAATCCCCACACACTGATGTTATTATTTTGATGGCTGGGAATAAGCGCTGCATACTGCGCGCGGGCTACCAGCCGCC